>NZ_JBNFOB010000049.1:0-11776 GCF_057364565.1 Micrococcus sp. LASM2_SD2
GGCGGGCGGACCGCGGCCCCGCGCTCGGCGACGATGCGGGCGGATCTGCGCACCGACCTCGTCCAGGCCCTCGCCGGTGCGGGCGGAGGCGGCCATGACCTTGACCTCGCCCAGGCCGTGGCCGGTGAGCCTGCGGCGCAGGGACGCCATGACCTCGTCCCGGTCCCGCACCTGGATGCGGTCCACCTGGTTGAGGACCACGAGGGTGACGGCGGCGTGGGAGCCCATGGTGGCGAGGAAGTCGCGGTGCAGCACGGCGTCCGCGTACTTCTCCGGGTCCACCACGAAGACCAGCACGTCCACATGGCCGGCCAGGCGCTCGGTGACCCTGCGGTTCTCCAGGTTCACGGAGTCCACGTCCGGCAGGTCCAGCAGGATCAGGCCGGTGGCGTCGGCGCCCTCCCGTCGGCCGATGCCGAGGAACCCCTGGCGGCCGTGATCCAGGTGCGGGGCGTCGTCCAGCAGGTGGCGCTGCTTCACCCCCAGCCAGTCCAGCAGGGGCGGCGGCGCGCCGCCTCACCGGTCTGGTCCTGACCGCGGCCCACGCCCCAGACGGCGGCGAGGGCCTCGGAGGTGGTCGGGCGGGTGGCCGCCACGCGGGCGAGCTCGCGTCCGGTCAGGGCGTTGAACAGGGACGACTTTCCGGAGCCGGTGGCCCCGAAGAAGCCCACCACCGTGTGGTCGGCCGAGAGCGAGGTGCGCTCGGCGGCCGCGTCCATGGCCGTGTGCGCCTCGTCCACGACGGGGTCCGGCAGGCGCTCCCGCCCCAGCTCGGCGGCCTCGCCGAGGGCCCCGAGGCGGTCCTGCAGGCCCAGGGTGCTGCTGCGGCTCATGCGCGGTCCTCCCCGTGCGCGTCGGTCTCGGACAGGCCAGCGCGCAGGGACGGGGCGAGCCGGCGCAGCGCAGCGGTGTCCTCGGCGGTGCGGTCCCGCTGGATCAGCGGCAGGAACTGCTCGGACAGGGCCTCGTCCAGGAGGCGTCGCACGCGCACCTCCAGCAGCTCGTTCGCCCGCTTGGCCATGCGGCGCACGGCGTCCTCGCCGAAGATCGACTCGAGGAGCTTCTGGCCGACGACGGCGGTGCCGCCGGCGATGCCGACCTCCAGGCCGACGAGTCCGCCGGTCGAGGCGAAGGAGATGACCATCAGGGCCACGGCGGCCCCGTTGACGCCGAAGGCCGCCAGGCGGGCCTTGGTGCGGCGGCCGGCGCCCTCCTCCTGGATCAGGGACAGGACGTCCTGCTGCCAGGCGCGGATGACACCGGCCGCCTCCTCGGAGAAGTCGGCCGGCAGGGCGCCGAGGTTGCGACCGGCCAGGACGGCCCGGCCGGCAGGCTCGGCCTTCCACCGGCGCTCGATGTCCTCGGCGGCGTGGGCGGCGGCCTCGACGATCACGGCGTGCAGACCGGTCTCCAGCGCGGTCTCGACCTGCTCCGGCGGGGCGGGGCGGCCGCGGACGATCGCGGCGAGGCGGTCGCGCATGCGGCCGATGCCGGACTCCAGGCCGCGGAAGAACTCGCCGGTGCCCACGAAGTCCTGCCACCGGGCGAGGACCTCGCCGCGCAGCAGGGTGCCGTCCGAGGTGGCCTCCTCGACGACGGCGGCGGCGCGGTCGGTGGCCTCCGCCACGATCCGGGCCAGGGCGTCGGCGGCGGACTGCTGCTCGGCCTCCGCGTCCGCGAGGGCGTCCACGCGCTCGGCCAGCTGGGCCAGCACACCGTCCACGGTGCGGCGGGCGACGGCGGAGCGCGCAGCGGCGTCCTCGGCCAGGTCCGTGAGCCAGCGGCGCAGGCCGGCGATGTGTTCCTCGGGCAGCAGGCCGCGATCGTCGAAGCGGGTCTCCGGGATCACATGCACCGGCGAGTCGGCGAGTCCGCGCTCGGCGAGCATGCGGCGCAGGTCCGGGACGATGTCGTTCGCGGCACCCTCGGGCACGCGGCCCAGCACGACGGCCACGGTGATGTCCCGGGCCGCCGCCTCACCCAGCAGCTGCCACGGGACGGCGTCGGCGTAGCGGTGGGCGGTGGTGGTGAAGATCCAGAGGTCGGCCGCCTCGAGTAGCTGCCGGGACAGCGCACGGTTGTCGTCCGAGACGGAGTCGATGTCTGGGGCGTCCACGATCGCGATGCCGGCGGGCAGGGCGTGCTCCTCCACGAGGGCCACGGTGTCCATGGCGTCGCCGTCCGGCTCCACGGGACCGGCGGATTCGGAGCGGTGCACACGGACGCGGGCCAGCTCGGGCAGGACGCGGGGGCCGGCGAACCAGGGCTCGTCGTCCGGATGGTGCAGCAGGAGCGGCTGACGGGTGGTGGGGCGCAGCGCCGAGGAGCGGGACACCTCGTGACCCACGAGGGCGTTCACGAGGGTCGACTTGCCGGCGCCGGTGGACCCGCCGACGACGGCCAGCAGCGGCGCGTCGAGCGAGTCCAGGCGCGGGAGGACGTAGTCGTCGATCTGATGCAGGGTCCGCTCGCGCAGGGCGCGCTGCTCCTCCACGCCGGAGGTCTCGAGGGAGAGCTCCGCGGCGTCGGCGTGGGAGCGCGCGGCACGGACGGTCTCCTGGACCGCCTCGAGCGCGGTGGCGTCGGTGGGGGCTGGGTTCGTCACCCGCCCATCATGGCACGCCCCGATGCCGGTCCGGACATGCAGAAAGCCCCGGTCCGTCAGGACCGGGGCTTCCGTCACAGTGCGTGACCCCAGCGGGATTTGAACCCGCGTTACCGCCGTGAGAGGGCGGCGTACTAGGCCGCTATACGATGGGGCCGTGCTCGTGCTCCGGGCGACCCTGGGCGGCCCGTGGCAACTCGAGAACTGTAGCACGGACTGCGCGGTACGTGCAAAATCGGCATCCGAGCGAACCGCTGCCGGCCCGGAGACCCATCCGAGACGCACGACAGCCCCGGTCCGTGAGGACCGGGGCTGTCGATCTGTGGGTGACCCCAGCGGGATTTGAACCCGCGTTACCGCCGTGAGAGGGCGGCGTACTAGGCCGCTATACGATGGGGCCGAGGCTGTCGCACGGCTCTCGCCGAGCAACCCGAGACGTCCCTGAGGACCTCGGAGCTGGGGTACCAGGACTCGAACCTAGAATGACGGTACCAGAAACCGTTGTGTTGCCAATTACACCATACCCCACTGTCGGTCAATGTCAGGCTGACCGTCAGCTCGCTATTCACGAACTCGTGTTCCCGTGATCTCTCCGGCAACGAGTAAGAACTCTACACACCTTCGGCCAGGAGTGCAAAACGCGGGGGCTCGTGAGGTCGGCCACGCCGAACGGACCACGGACACGTCGTCACAGCCAGGCCCGGAGCGCCTCCAGTTCGGGGATGCGCCAGCAGCCCTGCTCCCGGTCCCATCGCGGCGGATCCGCAGGACAGGCCGGGCCGGCTGCGTCGACGGGCCCCGCTGCCTCGGCGGGCCTCCCGGCTCCGGCCGCTTCCTCGGCTCCCGTGGACCTCTCGACGCCGACCTCTCCGGCAGAGCCGTGGTCCACGGCCCCGGCCCGGTGGAGCCACACGGGCACGAGACCGGCGGCCCGGGCACCGGCCACATCGTGGCGGAGGCTGTCCCCCACGCAGAGGGTCCGGGACGGAGCCGACCCCAGTGCGGCACACCCGGCCAGGAAGGGAGCCGCGGCCGGCTTCGGCGCCCCGGCCGTGTCCGAGCCGACGACGACGTCGAGCCAGCCCAGGCCGATGGCCGCGAGCTTGCCGCGCTGGTACTCCTCCACGTTGTTCGTGACCACCCCGATGCCGCGTCCCGAGTCCCGGATGCCCTCGAGCACCTCCGCCGTCCGGGGGAACGCGGCCCATCCGGCCCGCATCGCCGCCTCATAGTCCTCGACCCACAGCCGCTCGACCGGCTCCAGGTACGCCTCCGGGACGCCCATCGCGGCGAGCGCGTCGGCAACGCGGGCCAGGCGCTGCTCGGCGAACGTCAGCTCCCCGGCGACATACCTCTCGTAGTGGCCGTGGACGTCCGGGGAGAAGTCCGCGACCCCGGCCTCCAGCACGGCGGGGTCTGCGGTCTGTGCACCCGGCCACTGGCGCCGAACGGTGGCCGTGAAGGCCGCCCGCTGTGCCGTCCTCAGATCCAGCAGGGTGTCGTCCAGGTCGAAGAGGACCCCGTCCCACGCCGGAGCCCCGGAGGCGTCGGCCTCCGCTGGCGTGGGACCGGCCGTCGGGCTGGTCGGTCATTCCGTCGCTCCGTTCGTGGGGATCCTCAAGGGCGTCCGCCGCGGGCTCAGAGGCCCTGCTCGGCGGCGAAGCGGTCCAGGCGCGCCAGCACGGAGGACCTGCCGAGGATCTCGAGGGACTCGAACAGGGGCGGGGAGACCTTCTTTCCGGTGACGGCCACGCGGACCGGTCCGAAGGCCTGGCGCGGCTTCAGTCCGAGCCCGTCGATGAGGGCGGCGCGCAGGGCCTGCTCGACCGCCTCGGTGGTGAAGCCGTCCTCCGGCAGCGCCTCCAGGGCCTGACGGGCCGCGGAGACCGCGGCGCCCAGGTCCGCGGGCATGCCCTTCATGGCGCCCTCGGCCGTGACGATGTCCGCGTCCTCCATGAAGAGGAAGGCCAGCATGTCTACGGCCTCGCCCAGCAGCTGCACGCGCTCCTGCACCAGCGGGGCCGCCGCGGCGAGGATCTGCTTCTCCCGGTCGGTCGGCTCCGCGGACATCAGGCCTGCGGTCTGCAGGTACGGCACGAGGCGCTCGCGGAAGTCGTCCTCCTCGAGCATGCGGATGTGGGTGCCGTTGATGGCGATGGCCTTCTTCTCGTCGAAGCGGGCCGGGTTCGCCAGCACCTTGTGCACGTCGAAGTGCTCCACAAACTGCTCGGGGGTGAAGATGTCCTCGTCCGCGGACAGGGACCAGCCGAGCAGCGCCAGGTAGTTCAGCAGTCCCTCGCGGATGAAGCCGTTGTCCCGGTGGTGGAACAGATTCGCCTGCGGGTCGCGCTTGGAGAGCTTCTTGTTCCCCTGGCCCATCACGTAGGGCAGGTGGCCGAACTCCGGCATGTACGCGGCCACACCGATGGCGTGCAGGGCACGGTAGAGCGCGATCTGGCGCGGGGTGGAGGAGAGCAGGTCCTCCCCGCGCAGCACATGGGTGATGCCCATGAGCGCGTCGTCCACCGGGTTCACGAGGGTGTACAGCGCGGAGCCGTCTCCGCGGACCACCACGAAGTCCGGCACGGAGCCGGCCTTGAAGGTGATCTCACCGCGCACCATGTCCGTGAAGGTGATGTCCTCGTCCGGCATGCGCACGCGCCACACCGGGGTGCGGCCCTCGGCCTCGAACGCGTCGATCTGCTCCTGGGTCAGGTCGCGGTCGAAGCCGTCGTAGCCCAGCTTCGGGTCGCGGCCGGCGGCCCGGTGCCGGGCCTCGGTCTCCTCCGGGGTGGAGTACGACGGGTAGATGTAGCCGCCGTCCTTCAACTTCTCGATCACGTCCGCGTAGATGTCCTTGCGCTGGGACTGGCGGTACGGCTCGTGGGGGCCGCCCACCTGGACGCCCTCGTCCCAGTCGATGCCGAGCCACGTCATGGCGTCCACGAGTTGCAGGAACGACTCCTCCGAGTCGCGCTTGGCGTCCGTGTCCTCGATGCGGAACACGAGGGTGCCGCCGGTGTGCCGGGCCCACCCCCAGTTGAACAGGGCGGTGCGGACCATGCCCACATGCGGGGTGCCGGTCGGCGAGGGGCAGAAGCGGACGCGCACGGGGGTGTTCGCGTCCACCGGCGGGACGTCGGCGGACGCGGCGCGGGAGGCGGGCAGCTGCTCGGTGGAGATGGCGTCAGACATAGTGGCCCCAGCCTACTCCCTGCCGCTCGCCGCCCGACGGCGTCCCCGGCCGCCGCCGCGCGCACCTGCAGCGGCTCCCTGAGGAACACCACCGTCTCCGGCGACCTCTACGTCCCGGCCGGCAGCACCTGCACCGCCAACGGCGTGGACGTCCACGGCAGCATCCAGGTGGCCCGTGGCGCCACCCTCCGCTTCTCCACCGGAGACGTGGACGGCAACGTCCAAGGCGAGTCCGCTCCGCACACCGTGTCCGTCTACAACTCCACCGTCGAGGGCGACGTGCAGGCGAAGTCCGCCGGCTACGTCAAGGTCCAGGGCTCCGTGATCGACGGCAACGTGCAGACCGAGCGCACCGTCGAGGGCCAGCATGTCGTGACCTCCCGCGTGGGCGGGAACATCCAGTCGAAGTACACCAACACCCGCGTGGACAAGAACCGCGTCGGCGGCAACGTGCAGCACACCGAGGGCCGTCACCTCTCGCTGCGCAGCAACGTGATCGGCGGCGACGCCCAGGTGGAGAAGAACCGCTACTGGCAGCGCATCTACGGCAACACCATCGGCGGCAACCTGGCCTGCAAGGAGAACAGCCCGGCTCCGGTCGGCTCCGGGAACCGCGTCTACGGTTCCAAGACCGGCCAGTGCCGCTGCCTCTGACCCCCTGACCTGGCGGGACCGCCCGGCCTTTCCCTCTCCCCCTGACCGACGACGGCCCCGACCGGAGCACCATGCTCTGGCCGGGGCGTGTCGTGTCCGGTCCGACGAGGCGTCCGCCTGTCCGTCGTGCAGGGCGGCGGTCCCCCTGCCGGCCGCCTCAGCGGCGGAACGGGGTGCTGAAGGAGCCGATGCCCTCCACGGCCACCTCGACGCGCTGGCCCTCGCGGACCAGGCCCACGCCGGAGGGGGTGCCGGTGAGGATCACGTCGCCGGGCAGCAGGGTGAAGGCCTCGGAGGCGGCGGAGACCAGCTCAGCCACGGAGAAGACCATGTCGTGAGTGGTGCCGTCCTGGGCGGGCTCGCCGTCCACGGCGGAGGTGATCCGCACGGGCGCCTCCACGTCCAGCTCGGTCTCGATCCAGGGACCGAGCGGGCAGGCGCCGTCAAAGCCCTTGGCGCGGGCCCACTGCAGGTCGGTGCGCTGGGCGTCGCGGGCGGTGAGGTCGTTGGCCACGGTGTACCCGAACACCACGTCCTCGACCCGCTCGAGCGGCACCTCCTTGCAGATGGTGCCGATGACCACGGCGAGCTCGGCCTCATAGGACACCTCGTCCGAGAAGGACGGCAGGGTCACCGGCTCTCCCGGGCCCACCACGGAGGTGTTGGGCTTGAAGAAGAACTGGGGGCTGGTGGGCACCTCGTTGCCGAGCTCGGCCGCGTGGTCCGCCCAGTTCCGGCCCACGCCGATGACCTTCGAGCGCGGGATGATCGGCGCCACCAGGCGCACGTCGGGCAGCTTGTGGCTGGTGCCCGTGGTCTGGACGCCGTGGAAGAACGGGTCGCCGGCCAGGGCCGTGACCGTCAGCTCCTCCTGCGGTGCGTCGGCGGGGCCCTCCACGAGCCCGTACTGCGGTTCTGCCTGGTCCACGAAACGTGCGATGCGCATGGGCACCACCCTATGTCCCCTCCCCCGTCCCGGCGCAGTCGCACCGCACGGCCCCGTCCCGACGACGGCCGCCCCCCCTCACCGCTCCCCTCGACCCGCGCTTGGCCGGGACGCGGATGCGACGACGGCTCCGTCGCCTCGGCAAGGCGACGGAGCGTCGTCGGGACGTCGGTCCGGCAGGACCGGACGCAGGAGAGGGGTCAGACGAGGCGGTGCAGCCAGCCGTGGCGGTCCTCGACGCGCCCGGTCTGGATGCCCTCGAGCTCGGCGCGGATCTTCAGGGTCACGTCGGTCCCGCCGGCGGACTCGATCACGTCGTCGCCGTCGAGCAGACGGCCGATCGGGGTCACGACGGCGGCGGTGCCGCACGCGAAGACCTCGGTGATCTCGCCCGAGCGGACGCCCTCGGCCCACTCGGCGAGGGTGACGCGACGCTCCTCGACCGTCAGGCCCATGTCCCGGCCGAGCTGCAGGATGGAGGAGCGGGTGACGCCCTCGAGGATGGTGCCGGTGAGCTCCGGGGTCACCAGGCGGCCGTCCTCGAACACGAAGAACACGTTCATGCCGCCGAGCTCCTCGACGGAGTTGTCATGGGTGCGGTCCAGGAACAGCACCTGGTTGGCGCCGTGCTTCGCCGCCTCCTGCTGGGCGACGAGCGAGCCGGCGTAGTTGCCGCCGCACTTGGCCGAGCCGGTGCCGCCGGCGGCGGCGCGGGCGTAGTCGCGGGAGACCCAGATGGTCACCGGCTTGAGCTCGCCGCCGAAGTAGTTGCCGGCCGGGGAGGCGATGACCTTGTAGGCCACCTCGTTGGCGGCGCGGACACCGAGGAATGCCTCGGAGGCGTACATGAACGGGCGCAGGTAGAGGGCCTCGCCGTCTCCGCCGGGCACCCAGGCGGCGTCCGTGGAGACGAGCTGGCGGATGGACTCCAGGAAGAGCTCCTCCGGCAGCTGGGGCAGGGCGAGCCGGACGGCCGAGCGGTTCAGGCGGGCAGCGTTGGCCTGCGGACGGAACGTCCAGATCGAGCCGTCTGCGTGCCGGTAGGCCTTGAGCCCCTCGAAGATCTCCTGGGCGTAGTGCAGCACCGCCGCGGCCGGCGACATCTGGATCGGGCCGTAGGGCTCGACGCGGGCGTCATGCCAGGACCCTCCCTGGTCGTCGTTCGTCCAGTCGATCGAGACCATGTGGTCCGTGAAGTCCTGCCCGAAGCCGGGGGCGGCGAGGATCTGCTCGCGCTCGGCGTCGGTGCGCGGGGACGGATGCTCGATGCGACGGAAGGTGGTCTCGGACACGGTGTGCTCACTCCTGACATGCGGATTCGGCGTCGGCCCGCACATCATGCGCCTCCGCGGCGGCGGTGCGGCGGACGGAGGTCGGCGTGCAAGGCCCTGCCCTCGATGATAGGCCCGCCGGTGGCGCCTCTCACATTCCGGGGCTCAGAGCCGTGCCGCGACGTCCTGGCCGACGGCCTCGGTGGAGACGCCCTCCCCCGCGGTGCGCTCGGCCAGGTGGGCCCAGACCGCCCGGTGGATGCGCTCGGCGGCGGGGCCGCGGCCGAGGTGCTCCAGGAGCATGGCGGCCGAGAGGATCGCAGCGGTCGGGTCCGCGATGCCCTTCCCGGCGATGTCCGGGGCCGAGCCGTGGACGGGCTCGAACATGGACGGCGCGGTGCCGGAGACGTTGATGTTGCCGGAGGCGGCCAGGCCGATGCCTCCGCCGATCGCCGCGGCGAGGTCCGTGAGGATGTCGCCGAAGAGGTTGTCCGTGACGATCACGTCGAACCGGGCCGGGTCGGTGACCATGAGGATGGTGGCGGCGTCCACGTGCAGGTAGTCGTGGGCGACCTCCGGGAAGTCGGCCGCCACCTGTTCCACCACGCGCTTCCAGAGGTGGCCGGCGTGGACGAGCACGTTGTGCTTGTGCACGAAGGTGAGCCGCTTCCGGTCCGAGGCCTGGGCGCGGGCGAAGGCGTCGCGGACGACGCGCTCCACGCCGTGGGCGGTGTTGACGGACACCTCGGTGGCGATCTCCTGGTCCGTGCCGGAGCGCAGCTGGCCGCCGTTGCCGGCGTAGGGGCCCTCGGTGCCCTCGCGGACCACCGTGAAGTCGACCTCGCCGGGCTCGGCGAGGGGGCTGACGGCACCCGGATAGAGCTTGGTGGGGCGCAGGTTCACTGCGTGGTCGAGCTCGAAGCGGAGCTTGAGCAGCACCTGACGCTCGAGCAGGCCGGAGGGGACCTCGGTGTCGCCGGGGGCGACGCCCACCGCACCGAAGAGGATCGCGTCGTGCGTCCGCAGGGCCTCCAGGGTCTCCGTGTTCAGGGCCTCGCCGGTGGCCTTCCAGTGCTCGGCCCCGAGCGGGTACTCGGTGACCTTCGCCTCGGACTCGCCCTCGGCGGCGAGGGCGGCCTGGAGGACGGCGAGCGCCTGGGCGGTGACCTCGGGGCCGATGCCGTCGCCGCCGATGACGGCGAGGTCGATGGAGCCCTCGGCGGGCACGTTCTGGGCGGTGGGGGTCTGGCTCATGGGCGTCAGACTAGGAGAGCCCCCGCCCGGATTCCACGATCCGGGCGGGGGCTCTCACATGTCGGACTCAGGCGCCGGTCTGGGCATCGCGTGCGGCGGAGGACGACGACGGCCGCCCACCGGGCACGCTCGGCCCGCCTCAGGCGTCGGCCGGCTCCTCGTGGCGCGGGAACACGCCGGTCGGCTTCGGCAGGGCGGTGCCGGGGACGAGGTCGTCGGCGAAGACTGCGAAGGAGCGCGGCCCCGCGTTGGAGTCGTTGGTCCGGCCGGCGTCGCCGTCCGGCTCCACGCCGAGCAGATCCAGCAGGCGGGTGGCCGAGTCCGGCATCACCGGCTGCACGAGCAGGGCGACGCGGCGCACGGCCTGCAGGGTGACGTAGAGGACGGTGCGCATGCGCTCCTCGTCGGTCTTGCGCAGCACCCACGGGGCCTGGTCCGCGAAGTAGGCGTTGACCTCGCCGAGCACGCGCCAGGTCTCCTCCAGGGAGTCGTGGAAGTCCTGCACGGCGTAGGCCGCGCGGGCGTGCTCGAGCAACCCGTCCACCTGCGCGAGGATCGCGCGGTCCGCCTCGGCGAGCTCCCCGGGGGCCGGGACGGCGGCGTCGCAGTTCTTGAACGCCATGGACAGCGAGCGCTGGGCGAGGTTGCCGAGGTTGTTCGCCAGGTCGGCGTTCTTGCGGCCCACCACGGCGTCGTGGCTGTAGGAGCCGTCCGCGCCGAAGGAGAACTCGCGCAGCAGGAAGAAGCGCACGGCGTCCAGGCCGTAACGGGCGGCCCACTCGGCCGGGGCCACCACGTTGCCCAGGGACTTGGACATCTTCTCGCCGTTGTTGTTGAGGAAGCCGTGGATCATCACGCGCTTGGGCAGCTCGATGCCGGCCGACATCAGGAACGCGGGCCAGAAGATGCAGTGGAACCGGGAGATGTCCTTGCCGATCACGTGGACGTCGGCCGGCCAGAACTTCGCGAAGGACTCCGCGGACTCGTCCGGGAACCCGGCGCCGGTGAGGTAGTTCGTCAGGGCGTCCACCCACACGTACATCACGTGCTTCGCAGACGGGGCCTCGCCCTCGGACGGGGCCGGGACCTCGATCCCCCAGTCGAAGCTGGTGCGGGAGATCGAGAGGTCGTTGAGGCCCTGCTCCACGAAGCGGATGACCTCGTTGAAGCGGTAGCGCGGGCCGGCGAAGTCCGGGTTCTGCGCATAGAACTCCAGCAGCCTCTGCGTGTAGGCGGACAGGCGGAAGAAGTAGGACTCCTCCTCGGTCCAGGTGACCTCGGTCCCGGTCTCCACGGCGTACCGCACGCCGTCCTCGCGGACCTCGGTCTCGTCCTCGGTGAAGAACCGCTCGTCCCGCACGGAGTACCAGCCGGCGTAGCGGTCCAGGTAGATGTCCCCGTTGGCCTCCATGCGGCGCCACAGCTCCTGGGAGGCGCGGTGGTGGTCCTCGTCCGTGGTGCGGATGAAGCGGTCGTAGGACACGTTCAGCACGTCGTCGTCCATGGCCTTGAAGGCGGCGGAGTTGCGGGTGGCCAGCTCCAGCGGGGTCAGGCCCAGCCTCTCGGCGGTCTGGGCCATCTTCTGCCCGTGCTCGTCCGTGCCGGTGAGGAAGAACACCTCGCGGCCGTCGAGGCGCATGAAGCGGGCGAGGGCGTCGGCGCCCACCATCTCGTAGGCGTGGCCGATGTGCGGCTCGCCGTTCGGGTAGTGGATGGCCGTGGTGACGTAGAAGGGATCGCGCTGGTGCTCACCCGCACGATTCTAAACGACGACGCCCCGTCACCGGCACCTCCGGTGACGGGGCCGTTCCCGGCGGGCCCGGGCACGCGGCGCGTCCACCGCTGCGGGGC
>NZ_JBNFOB010000050.1:0-11512 GCF_057364565.1 Micrococcus sp. LASM2_SD2
GTGCGGCGGCGGGCAGCCCGGTCGACGGGTGTCGGGGGCGCCGGGCTCGGGCGACGAGGCGGGATCGGTGCGGGTGTGCGGACTCACCGGACCATTGTGGAGGCTGGGGCGGGCGGCGCCGAACCGGAGAGTGCGGTGGTCTCACGGGGTGCACGGGCGCCGAACCAGAGAGTGTGGCGGCCAGTGTGCGCCGAGCCAGAGAGTGTGGCGGCCAGTGTGCGCCGAGCCAGAGAGTGTGGCGGCCAGTGTGCGCCGAGCCAGAGAGTTCGGCTGGTTCCCGGGCCCGCGAAGCAGCCGGTTCCTCTGGCTCGGCGCTGGGAACCAGTCGGTGGACGGCCCCCTTCCCGCCGTTCACCGGACGGCCACCGGCGGCTCCCCCTGCGGTCATGCGGCGTCACTACGGTGTCCTGCGCACCCATCCGTGACCGGCGCCACGGCGCCGTGGAGAGAGGATCCCCCATGTCCCGCACCGCTCGTCGCCCGTTCGCCCTGGGCCGCCGCCGCGCCGCCCTCGCCGGCGGGCATCGGCGTCCCCGACGACGGCCGCCTCCGCCCCGTCCGCCGCGCCGTCCGCGCAGACCGCCTCCGAGGCCCGCGGCCCGCAGCACTCCTTTGAGTTCGGTGTCATCGGCGACGTCCCCTACGGCGACGCCCAGGTGGCCCGCTTCCCGGACATGATCGACGAGCTGTCCGCGCAGGAGCGGGACCTCAAGTTCGTGGCCCACGTGGGTGACATCAAGGCCGGCTCCGCGGAGTGCTCGGACGAGTACTTCGCCATGATCCGCGGTGAGTTCGACCGCCTCGCCCTGCCGTTGGTGCTGACTCCCGGGGACAACGACTGGACGGACTGCCACCGCACGAACAACGGCGCCTACAACCCGCTCGAGCGTCTGGACGCCTTCCGGGACGTGTTCTACCCGCGCGCGGACCGCACCCTGGGCGACTCCTCGATGCGCATGGACACCCATGACGAGATCGGCCTGCCGGAGAACGCCCGCTTCCGCGAGCGCCGGGTGGAGTTCGGCGTGGTGAACATCCAGGGCTCGGAGAACTCCACCCTGCCGTGGAAGGGCCTCGGCGAGACGGAGCCGACCGCCGAGCAGCTCGCCGAGGTCGAGGAGCGCAACGCCGCGAACGCGGCCCTGATCGACGACCTGTTCGACGACGCGGAGCGCACGAACGCCCGCGGCGTGGTCATCATGACCCAGGCGGACATGTTCCTGCCGGCGCAGGTGGTGGACGGCGAGGTCGTGGACCCGGAGACCGTCGAGGCCTTCCGCCCGGCCGTGCAGCAGATCGCCGAGCGCGCCGCCGAGTTCGACGGCCCGGTGTACCTGATCAACGGCGACTCGCACCGCTACCACCACGATGCCCCGCTCGCGGCCGGCTCGCCCTGGCTCGAGGCCTACGGGGTGGACCCGGTGGAGAACCTGGAGCGCATCACGGTGGAGGGCGACGCCAGCTCGAACGAGTGGACCCGCTTCACCGTGGCCCCGCAGCACGCGGGCAAGGGCCGCCATGCGGAGCAGGACCTGCTGACCTGGGAGCGCGTGCCCTACACCTTCTGATCCGCCTCACCGAACCAGAGACTTCGGCCCCTTCACGTGCATGTGAGGGGGCCGAAGTCTCTGGTCCGACGTGCCGGGGGGCGGCTCGGCTCGGCGGCTCAGCGCTGCGGCTCAGCCCTGCGGCGCCGCCCCCGTCCCTGCGTCCGGTGCCTCGGCGTCCTCCCCGGTCACGTCCACGGCGGCGCCCTGGAACTGGCTGCGGTACAGGCGCGCGTAGGCCCCGCCGGCGGCGAGCAGCTGCTCGTGCGACCCCTGCTCCACGATGTCTCCGTGCTCCATCACCAGGATCACGTCCGCGTCGCGGATGGTGCTCAGCCGGTGGGCGATCACGAAGCTCGTCCGGTTCGAACGCAGCGCCGCCATCGCCTCCTGCACGAGCACCTCGGTGCGGGTATCCACGGAGGAGGTCGCCTCGTCCAGGATCAGCAGGTCAGGCTGTGCCAGGAACGCGCGGGCGATGGTGATCAGCTGCCGTTCGCCGGCGGAGATGTTCGCCGCGTCCTGCTCGATCACCGTGTCGTACCCGTCCGGCAGCGTGTGCACAAAGCGGTCCACGTAGGTCGCCTTCGCGGCCTCGAGCACCTCCTCGTCCGTGGCGTCCAGGCGGCCGTAGCGGATGTTCTCCCGGATGGTGCCGCCGAACAGCACGGCGTCCTGGAGCACCATACCGGTACGGGCGCGCAGCCGCTGCCGCGGGATGGTCGCGATGTCCTCGCCGTCCAGCAGGATGCGTCCGCCGTCGACCTCGTAGAACCGCATCAGCAGGTTCACCAGGGTGGTCTTGCCGGCGCCGGTCGGCCCGACGATCGCCACGGTCTGCCCCGGCTCGGCCATCAGGTTCAGGTCCGTGATCAGCGGCTTCTCGGGCGTGTAGGAGAAGGCCACGTGCGCGAACTCCACCCGCCCCCGTACCCCGGCACCCCCGGCGCTGTCGTTCGGGAATCCGTCACGATCCACAGCGCTGTCGTTCGGGAGAACGTCGCGTTCCGTCGCCCCGCCCACCGGCTTCCCGACGACGGCACCCGCCTCCGTCTCCCGGCCCGCCCGCTCGGGGCGGTCGGCCGGGGCGGCCTGCTCCGTCTCCTCCGGCTCGTCGAGGAGCTCGAAGATGCGCTCGGCGGAGGCCACACCCGAGATGAGCATGTTCGCCATGCCGGCGACCTGGCCCAGGGGCTGGTTGAACTCGCGGGAGTACTGGATGAACGCGGTCACGGCGCCGAGGGTCATCTGGCCGTTGGCCACGCGCAGGCCGCCCACCACGGCGATGCCGACGTAGCCGAGCCAGTTCACCCACTGCATGATCGGCATGATCATGCCGGAGAAGAACTGGGCCTTGAACGAGGCCTCGTACATGGCCTCGTTGCGCTCGTCGAAGCGGGCGGCCATGTCCTCCTGGCGGCCGAACACGGTCACCAGTTCGTGCCCGGTGAAGGACTCCTCGATGTGCCCGTTCAGCCGCCCGGTCTCCCGCCACTGCGCGGTGAACAGCTGCTGGGACCGCTTGCCGATCACACCCACCACCACGCCGGCCACCGGCAGGGCGATCAGCGCGATGAGGGCCAGCTGCCAGGACAGCCAGAACATCATGCCCACGATGCCGATGATGGTCAGCACCGAGTAGAAGAGCGTGGAGAACGCCTGCTGCATGGCCTGCTGCACGTTGTCCACGTCATTGGTGGTGCGGGAGAGCAGGTCGCCGCGCTGGCGGGTGTCGAAGTGGGACAGCGGCAGGCGGTTCAGCTTCGCCTCGATCTCCTGACGCAGCCGGTAGACGATCCGCATCACCAGGTCGTTGAGCAGCCGCCCCTGCAGCCACATGAACGTCTGCGCCACCACGTACATGGCCAGGACGGTGAGGATCAGCCGCCCCAGCTGCTCGAAGTCGATGCCCTGCCCGGGCACGAAGTCCATGCCGGAGAGCATCTCCGCGGCCTGGTCCTGACCCTGGGCCCGCATGCCCGCGATGACCTGATCCCGGCTGGTTCCCGCCGGCATCTGTCCGGAGATCAGGCCGCCGAAGATCGCGTCCATGGCCTTGCCCAGCACGTGCGGGGCCCACACATTGAGCACCACGGCCACCAGGACCATGGCGAACACCACAGCCATGCTGATGCGCTCGGTGCGGAACAGGCCGAGCAGCCGCTTGGCCGAGGGCCAGAACGCCTTCGCCTTGCGCGCGGGCCCGTCGCCCCAGTCGTCGCCGGCCCCGGACTCCTGGAGCTCGACGATCTCCTCGTCCGTCAGCTCCGTCTTCGCCTTCTGCTCGCTCACGCCAGCTCCTCCTCCCGGACCTGGGAGTCCACGATCTCGCGGTAGGTCTCGTTGCCGGCCAAAAGCTCCTCATGGGTGCCGTGCCCGACGATCCGGCCCTCCTCCAGGACGAGGATCTGGTCCGCCGCGGTGATGGTGGCCACGCGCTGGGCCACGACCACCCGGGTGGTGTCCCCGTACCGCTCGTCCAGGGCCGCCCGCAGCCGCGCGTCCGTGGCGACGTCCAGGGCGGAGAACGAGTCGTCGAACAGCAGGATCCGCGGGTCCGCCACCAGCGCGCGGGCGATCGAGAGGCGCTGACGCTGCCCGCCCGAGACGTCCGTGCCGCCCTGGGCGACGTTCGAGTCCAGGGCCGTGGCCGTCGTCGTGCCGGAGCCGGTGGTGCGGGCGCGGACGAAGTCCGCGGCCTGCGCGGTCTCCAGGGCCGCCCAGATCTGCTCGTCCGTGGCCTCCGGGGCGCCGAAGCGCATGTTCTCGGCCACCGTCCCGGAGAACAGGTAGGGCTTCTGCGGGACGTAGCCGAGGGCCTGCGTCAGCTCGGCGCGGGAGAGGTCGGTGACGGGCACGCCGTCGATGAGGACTTGCCCGGAGGTGGCGTCGTAGAGGCGCGGGACCAGGCCCAGCAGGGTGGACTTGCCGGAGCCGGTGGAGCCGACGATCGCGGTGGTGGTGCCCGGCTCCACGGCGAAGGAGACGCCGTCCAGGACCGGGGCGTCCGCACCCGGGTAGGCGAAGGTGACGTCCCGGAACTCCAGGCGGCCGCGGCGCTCGGCAGGGGCCACCGGGGAGACAGGCTCATGGAGCGTGGGGACGGTGTCCAGGACCTCGCCGATGCGGCGGGCGGAGATGATCGCGCGCGGGAGCATCATCAGCATGAAGGTGCCCATCATGACGGACATCAGGATCTGCAGCAGGTACTGCATGAACGCCGTCAGCGCTCCGACCTCCACGAGGCCCGCGTCCACGCGCTCGGCGCCGAACCACAGCACCGCGGCGGTGGCCAGGTGCAGGACCATGGTGATCACCGGCCCCAGCAGCACGAACAGCCGGCCGATCGCCACGGACGTGCGCGTGAGGTCCGCGTTGGCGCCGGTGAAGCGCTCCGCCTCGTGCTCCTCGCGCACGAACGCGCGGACCACGCGGATGCCCACGATCTGCTCGCGCATCACCGTGTTGATCGCGTCGATGTTCGTCTGCATGCGCTGGAACAGCGGCATCAGCCGGGAGGCGATCAGCCCCACGATCACGATCAGCACCGGCACCGAGACCCAGACGAGCCAGGACAGCCCCGGGTCCTCGCGGACGGCCATGATGATGCCGCCGACCGCCATGATCGGGGCGGTGACCATGAAGTTCAGCGCCATCAGTGTGAGCATCTGGACCTGGTTCACGTCATTGGTGCCGCGGGTGATCAGCGTGCCGGCACCGAAGCGGCCCATCTCCTCCGCGGAGAAGCGGTCCACGCGGGTGTAGACCGCCCGGCGCAGGTCCCGGCCAAAGCCCATGGCGACCTTCGCGCCGAAGTACACCGCCGAGATCGCCGCGGCCACCTGGACGAGCGCGACGCCGAGCATGACGCCGCCGAGCTCCCAGATCCGGCCGGTGTCCCCGCGGGCCACGCCCTCGTCGATGATCCGGGCGTTCAGGCTGGGCAGGAACAGCATGGCCAACGTGCTGACCAGCTGCAGGACGAGCACCGCCAACACCATGCCCAGGGCGGGCTTCAGATGGCGGCGCATCAGGGTCCAGAGCATGGAAGTCCTTCAGTGTGCGGGGTGGAATCGGGCGGGGCGGGGCGGACCGGGGCGTGAGGCAGGGAACGGACGACGACCGGATGCGGCGGCGCCGCGAGCATGGCGGACCACACTCATTGTGCACCGCGCGGGGTCTGCGCGCCTCCCGTCGCGCCTCCCTTCAGCCGCCCCTCAGCCCTCCTGCCGGTCCGCGTTCGCGTGGATCGCGTCCCGCAGATACGGCGCCAGCCCCGGGGCGAGGTCCTCGTAGGTCTGCGCGAACCGCGGGTCCGCCACGTACATGTCCCCCAGGTTCCGGTGCATGGCCGGGCAGACGTCGAAGTACCAGCGGCTCATGTGCTGTCGTGCGGCCTCGGCGGCGTTCATCGCACGCGCGGAGTCCGCGGGCTCCCCGGCCTGCAGCGCCGCCACGATCAGGCCGTTCACCTCGTCCATCTCGGCCTTGATGCGTGCCCAGTCCTCGGCCCCGTATCCCTGCGTTCGCCGCTGGGACTGTGCCCAGGCGTCGGTGTCCCCCCAGCGCTGTTCGGCCTCGGCCTGGTACCCCTCGAACTCGTCGGCGTACGCGGAGCCGAACAGGTCCCCGAACAGCTCCTTCTTCTCGGCGTCGGTCATCGTGTCCTCCTGGTCGTCCTGGTCCTCCTCGGCCAGCGCCGTCTCGAGCGCCCGCCGCATCCGCTGCAGCTCGTCGATCCTGCCGACCACGTACTCACGCTGACGTTCCAGCGCAAGGCGACGGTCCGTCGTCGGACCGGGGATCTCGTCCAGGCCGAAGCCGAGCCGCCGGTAGGCGACCACCTCCTGCAGCCGCGCGACGTCGTCCGGGCCGTAGAGGCGGTAGCCGGCCGCGGTGCGGGCGGGGCGGACGAGTCCGAGGCGGTCGTAGTGGTGCAGGGTGCGCACCGTGACCCCCGTGAGCTCGGCGACCTCGCCGACCGTGAGCTGTCTGTCTTCCATGGGCACGAGTGAACACCCTGACGTCGCGTGAGGGTCAAGGCGGGAGGGCAGACGGCGTGAAGCGCCCGAATCGACGATTCTTCGGCGGATCGGACCAGACGGGGGCGATCCGGCGACTTTCCGTCGACTTCACGGAACATCCCACAGCACTCACCGCTCCCCCGCCCCCGGGCAGACTGGTGCCATGGACAAGGACGCCCAGACCTCCCCCGCCGCCTCGGCTGCCTCGGCCGGCGCCTCCGCCGCCGGAACCACGACGACGGCCGCCCCCTTTCGCACGACGCGCACCGCCGCCATGAGGTCACCCTGCGCTTCCTCGCCGCACCCACGGACGTGAACTGGGGCGGCAAGGTGCACGGCGGCATCGTGATGGAGTGGATCGACACCGCGGCCTACCTGTGCTCCTCCCGCTACTACGGCCAGGACACCGTGGCGGTGTTCTCCGGCGGCATCCGCTTCTACCGGCCGCTGCACATCGGGGACCTGGTGGAGGTCGAGGCGCGGCTGATCTACACCGGCAGCAAGGGCATGCACGTGGCCGTCCACGTCCGTTCCGGGGACCCGAAGGGGGACGAGCTCGCGCTCACCACCTACTGCCTCACCGTGATGGTCGCCCGGGACGAGCACGGCGATGCCGTCCCGGTCCCCGCCTGGGAGCCCGTCACGGACGAGGACAGGGCCCTGTGGCAGCACGCCCGGGATCTGCTGGAGATCCGCGCGCAGGCCCCGGGCAACCGGCTGCCGAACCACCTGCTCGAGCGGCGGGACTGACGCCGCCGGTCACGATGCGCCGGCCCCAGCCGACCGGGTCTCGTCAGCACGGTGCGTGCGGCGGTTCAGGAGAGGGTGAGGAAGAGCTTCTCCAGCTCCTCGACGGTGAGCTTCTCCTCCTTCTCGGCCTTCTCCGGGTCCGCGATGCAGTGCTGCATGGCCGAGGAGACGATCGTGAAGCCGGCCCGGTCCAGGGCCGTGGAGACAGCGGCGAGCTGGGTGACCACGTCGCGGCAGCTGCCCTCCCCCTCGACCTCGCGGATGACGGCGTCGAGCTGCCCGCGGGCGCGCTTGAGGCGGTTGAGGATCTTGCGCTGGGTGGCGTCGTCGGCGGCACGCATGGCGGCTCCTTGGGTGTGTGGAGGGGGAAGACGAACGGGTGTGTGCGGGGGCGGTGGGACTGTGAGGATACCCGGCAGGGTATAACGACGACGGCCGGTCGCCTTCCTGGCGACCGTCATCTTCGTCGTCGAACCAGAGAGAGTGGTCACTTGGAGGGGCAGGGATCCAGCCAAACCTTCTGGCTCGGCGCGGGACCCCGGCCAAACCTTCTGGCTCGGCGAAGGGGACCCGACCGGACTCTCTGGCTCGGTGCACGGCTCGGCGCGGCTCAGCCGAGCAGGGCCAGGCCCTCCCGGACGAGCACGAACGCGCCCATCACGAGGACGAACCAGCCGAAGCCGTTCTTCAGCGCCTGCTGCGGAACCCGGTGGGTGAGCGGGGCGCCGACCAGCGCGCCGACCACCGCCGCACCGGTCACGGGCAGCACCCAGGACCAGTCCAGCGACGTCCCGGTGAGGTGTCCGCCGAGCCCGGCCAGGGAATTCATGGCGATCACCATGAGGGACGTCGCCACGGCCTGGCCCATGGGCAGCTTGGCCAGCAGCACGAGCGCCGGGACCACCATGAACCCTCCGCCGGCACCCACGGTCCCGACGGCCACGCCGATGCCCAGACCCTGCAGCAGGGACTTCCACAGCGGCGTCGGCGGAGTGGCCGGGTCCACCGGCTTCCTGTCGCGGATCATGCCGATCGCGGAGGCCACCATCATCACGGCGAACAGGACCATCAGCAGCGCGCCGGGCAGGCGTGCCCCCAGCAGGCCACCGAGCAGCGCGCCGACCATGGAGGACACCCCGAAGACCGCGCCCACACGCCACTGGACGGCGCCGCGACGGGCGTGCGGCACCAAGGCCACCGCCGAGGTCACGGCCACCACGAACAGGGATCCGGCGATCGCCTGCTCCGGCGGCAGCCCGGCCACATAGGCCAGCAGCGGGACGGTGAGGATGGATCCGCCGCCGCCGAGCAGCCCCACGAGGAGGCCGACCACCACCGCCAGGAGCAGGACGAGCCAGAGCATCAGCGCACCGACTCCTCACGGTCTACCGCGGCACCGGCGCCCGCCTCGGCCTCCGGAGCGCCGTCCTGGCAGGCCCGGGCCACATCGTCGAGCACGGCCTCGGCCGGACGCTCTTCGGCCACCCGGTTCCACGGCATCTTCGCGAGCACGGCGGCCATGGCGCAGGTGTCCGACACGGCGGACCAGCTCAGCCCGGCGCCGATGGCCGCGGGGATCAGCCCCAGCCGGCGCGGGCCCAGCTGCGAGGCCACGGCCCCGGCCAACGCGATGGAACCGGCGGTGAGCCGGACCTGGCGGTCCATGGACCAGCGGGAGCCACGGCGCACCACGTCCCCGCCTGCGGCGACGTAGGCGGAGAGGCCGCCCTCCAGCACCTGGGCGGAGGTGAATCCGGCCTCGGCGAGGCGGTCCTGGGCGGTGCAGGCCCGGCTGCCGGACTGGCAGACGAGCACCACGTGCCCGCCGGGGCGCTCGACGAGGTCCTGCGTGTGCTCCTGGAGCAGGTCCAGGGGCACGTTGTAGGAGCCTGCGATGTGCTCGGTCTCGAACTCGGCCGGGGTGCGGACGTCCACCACCACGTCCCGCGCGGAGTCCAGGCGGCGGCGCAGCTCGGCGGGGCTGACGGGGATCACGGTCACAGGGGTCATTTTTCCTCCGGTGGGAGAGTCGTGGAAATCAGAAAGGCCTGTCCAGCTCAGGGGCCGGACTGCCCGCAGGGCTCAGGCCTGAGAGTCCCAGGCGGCGTAGGAGCCCTCGAGCTCGACCACGTCGAACCCGGCGCGGCGCAGGGCCTGGGCGGCCACCACGTTGCGCAGGCCGGACTGGCAGAAGGTGACCAGCTGCCGGTCCTTCGGCAGCTCGTCCTGGTGGAACAGGACCTTGCCGGCGTTCAGCTGCATGGCGTCCGCCACCGTGCCCGCGGAGAACTCGGTCTTGTTGCGCACGTCCACGAGCACGGCGTCGGCCTCCGAGTCCGGCCCGCCGGCCTCATCGGCCGCGACCTTCTTCTTCAGCTCATCGGCGGTCACAGTCGGCACCGGCTCCAGCTCGAGTCCGTCCAGTGTCCGCACGAAGGCCGCGGCGGTGTCCACGCCCACCCGGATCATGTGGTCGCGCATGTCCTCGGCGTCCTCGAGCCCGTCGGCGAGCAGCACGATGTCCGCGTCGTCGTTCTCCGGGTCGTAGGCCCAGCCCACGTGGTGGCGACCTTGCCGCGGGACGGGAAGGCCAGCGCGCCCGGGACGGTGCCGGCGAGGATCTCGTCCACGCCGCGGGTGTCCGCGAACACCGCGCCGGAGGCCAGGGCCTTCTGCACGCCCTCGGCGTCCAGCTCCTCGAGCTCCTTCAGCTCGCCCAGGAGGGCCGGGCCCTGCTTGTTCTGCCGCTTCATGCGGGCGAAGTAGGCGTGGGCGTCCGGCTGGCCGTCCAGTAGCTCGTCGATGAAGCCCTGCTCGTCGGCCTCGGCCAGGTAGCCGGCCCACCAGGCGTTCTTGCGCTCGTAGCCGACCGTGGTGGACGGCAGCGCACCGAGGGCCTTGCCGCAGGCGGAGCCGGCGCCGTGGGCCGGGAAGACCTGCACGTGGTCCGGGAGGGTCAGGAACGCCGACTGCAGGGAGCGGAAGAGCTGCTTGGCACCCTCGAAGCGGGTGTCCACGCCGCCGGCCGCCTCGTCCAGCAGGTCCGGACGCCCGAGGTCGCCGGCGAACACGAAGTCGCCCGTGAGCATGTAGCCCGGCTCGTCGGTGAAGGCGCCGTCGGTGACCAGGAAGGACAGGTGCTCCGGGGTGTGGCCCGGGGTGTGCACGGCCTGGACGGTGATGTTGCCGAGCTCGACGGTGTCCCCGTCCTTCAGCAGGTTGCCGTCGAACCCGTAGGTCCAGTCCTCGCCTCCCTCGCCGGAGAGGTGGATCCGGGCGCCGGTGGCGTGGGCCAGCTCGCGGGTGCCAGAGAGGTAGTCGGCGTGGATGTGGGTCTCGGTGACGTGCGTGATGGTCATGCCGTGCTGGGCGGCGAGGTCCAGATAGACCTGGATGTCGCGGCGGGGGTCCACCACGATCGCCTCCCCCTTCGCCTGGCAGCCGATCACGTAGCTCGCCTGGGCGAGGTCCTCGTCGTAGATGCGCTCGAGCAGCATGGCTGCCCCCCTTTCCGTGTGGTCGTCTCGGGCCGCGGGGCCGCGGCGCGGTCTGTGCTCCCCCGGGGCTTCCCGACGACGGCTCCTCACCTCTCGCTGTATACCCCCTGGGGTATGTGGTCATCACTCTACACATATACCCCCCGGGGTATGCAGTGCCGGTTCCGACGCTACATGGAGGGCACCGATCGCCGCGGGAAGCCGCCTACAGCACGACGACGGCCGCCCACCGGAAGGTGAGCGGCCGTCGTCGGGAAACGGGTACGGGCGGGTCAGCCGCCGGAGCCGAGCGAGA
The DNA here is from genome assembly GCF_057364565.1 of Micrococcus sp. LASM2_SD2. Classification (NCBI taxonomy): domain Bacteria; kingdom Bacillati; phylum Actinomycetota; class Actinomycetes; order Micrococcales; family Micrococcaceae; genus Micrococcus; species Micrococcus sp. LASM2_SD2. Next base: position 11,114 of record NZ_JBNFOB010000050.1, read on the forward strand.
TCTCGCGGCCCACGGTCATGGACGCTCCGGTGTTCTCGTTCCGGCACGAGACGCCGGTGGAGCCGGCCGTGCAGAGGAACTCGTTCAGGCGGGCGGACTGGCCGGGCACCAGGGTGTGGCTGACCAGGCCCTCGGCGCCGCCCATGTAGCCGGACGGGGTGAAGAGGGTGGCCGGGCCGGTGTTCAGCACCCGGGCGCGCATGAACTCGCCCTCCGGGGTGGTCTCGCACTCCACGTAGTACTTGTACATGTCGCACATGACGCCGTCCTGCGTCTCGAAGTACAGGTAGTCGTTGCCGTCAGCATGGGAGGCCTGGATGGTCGGCGCAGACGTGGTCGGCGCCTTCGGGGCGGCCTGGGTGGTGGGGGGCCGGGGCGGGCGCTGCTGTGGTCGGGGCG
>NZ_JBNFOB010000051.1:0-11387 GCF_057364565.1 Micrococcus sp. LASM2_SD2
CGCCGGCGCCACCGCCGCCTGGCACCTGGCGCAGGCCGGGGTGCACGCGGTGGTCCTGGAGAAGACCGCCCACCGCGCGAGAAGGTGTGCGGCGACGGCCTCACCCCGCAGGCGGTGAAGGAGCTGCAGCTGCTCGGCGTTCCGCACTCCGGCGAACCCGGGGACGACGGCGGCTGGCAGCGCATCCGCGGCCTGCGCCTGCGTGCCGGCGCGCGTGGCGTGGACGTGCCGTGGCCGGACACGCAGAGCTGGCCCGACTACGCCCTCACCCGCACCCGTCAGGACTTCGACCGCCTGCTCGTGGAGCACGCCGGCGCCGCCGGGGCGGACGTGCGCGAGCGCCATGCGGTGCGCACGGTGCTGCGGGACGAGGCCGGACGCATCGTGGGCCTGGAGGCCGAGCGGCTGGACGAGCGGGGCCGCAAGACGGGGCGGCGCGTGCACGTGCAGGCCCCGATCACCCTGGCCTGCGACGGCAACTCCACCCGCGCCGCCGTGTCCGCCGGGATCCACCGCCGTGAGGACCGACCCATGGGCGTGGCCGTGCGCGCCTACTACACCGCCGGGGCACCGGGCGAGGACGGCGCGGTGCCTGCCCTGCCCGGCGACCGGGCCGAGTGGATGGAGTCCTGGCTGCGCCTGCCGGACGCGGACGGCAACCCCCTGCCCGGCTATGGCTGGCTGTTCCCGCTGGCCGATGGCACCGTCAACGTCGGGCTCGGCATCCTGGACACCTCCCCGCAGTTCGGGAGGCTGGACTACCGGCGGCTGCTGAAGGACTGGACCGGGGCGCTCGAGGAGGACTGGGGCATCTCCGAGCAGACCCGGCAGACGAGGATCCTGGGCGCCGCCCTGCCGATGGCGTTCAACCGCACCCCGCAGCACGTGCCCGGCATGCTCCTGGTGGGCGACGCCGCCGGCATGGTCTCCCCGTTCAACGGCGAGGGCATCGGCTTCGCCATGGAGGCCGCCCGTCACGCGGCGGACCTGGCCGTGCAGGCCCTGGCCTCCGGGACCGTGGCCGGCGCGGACGCCGTCCTGCGGCGCTACCCGGTGCTCACCCAGCACCTCTGGGGCCGCCACTTCCAGCTCGGCCGCCGGTTCGCCCAGCTCATCGGCCACCCCGCGGTGATGCGGGCCGGGCTGGCGCTGGGGATGTCCACCCCGCCGCTGTTCCGCGTCCTCGTGCGCATGATGGGCAACCTTGTGGATCCACGCGAGGGCGACGTCGTGGACCGCATGGTGCGCCTGCTGGAGTCCGCCACACCGGCCCTGACGACGGCCGACGTCCCGGCGGTGGAGGACCGGGCCTCAGGGTTGGGTAGGCTTGCCCGGTGACCACCTCCACTGACGGCTTCACCCTGCCCTCCGGCTTCGACTCGCTGGCGGGCCACGGTCGTGTGCTCGAGACCGTCACCGACGCCCTGGACGCCGTGGAGAGGCAGCTGCACGAGGCCCTGACGAACGACGACGTCTTCGCCGAGACCGCCTCCCGTCATCTGCTCACCGCCGGCGGCAAGCGCATCCGTCCCGTGCTGACCGTGATGGCCGCGCTCATCGCGGACCCGGAGATCGGCTCCGGCCAGGTGGCCCCCGTGAACGCCGAGGTCCGGCAGGCAGCCGTGGTCATGGAGCTGACCCACCTGGCCACCCTGTACCACGACGACGTCATGGACGAGGCCCCCGTGCGCCGCGGCGTGGAGACCGCCCACCGCCTGTGGGGCAACTCCGCGGCGATTCTGGCCGGAGATCTGGTGTTCGCCCGGGCCTCCCAGCTGATGTCCGAGCTCGGTCCCCGTGCCGTGCGCGTGCAGTCCGACACCTTCGAACGGCTCGTCATGGGCCAGCTGTGGGAGACCCGCGGCGTGCAGGACGGCGAGGACCAGCTGGAGCACTACCTGAAGGTCATCGGCGGCAAGACCGCCTCGCTGATCGCCGCCTCCGGCATGCTCGGGAGCCTGCTGGGCGGAGCGGACGAGGACACCGTGCAGATCTTGGCGGCCTACGGGGAGGAGGTCGGCCTCGCCTTCCAGCTGGCCGACGACCTGATCGACCTGACCTCCACCGAGGAGCAGCTCGGCAAGGCCCCCGGCACGGACCTGCGCGAGGGCGTGCCGACCCTGACCACCATCCTGCTGCGCCGCGAGGCCGCGGGGCAGGGCGCCGAGGCGGAGTCTGCCCGGGAGTCCTCGAGCTCGTGGACGGCCCCCTGGACTCGGACGCCCAGCTCGCCGCCGCGGTGGCCGCCGTGACCGGACACCCCGTGATGGAGCGCGCCTGGGAGAGGACCCGCGCGCACGCCGCGAAGGCCCGCGAGATTCTGGCACCCCTGCCGGACTCCGTGGTCAAGGACGCCCTGGCCGGCTTCGCCGACTACGTGGTGGACCGCGCCTCCTGAGGCGCTTCCGGGACGGACTCAGATCCTGGTCGGGGCCACGTCCAGGGCGGCCGCCAGCTCCCTGGCCTTCACGGCGCGCACGGCCGGGTCCACGGCGTGGCGCAGCTGCCGGTAGAGCATGTCCCCGGAGTACCGCGGGAACACGTGCAGGTGGTAGTGCCACACGTGCTGGTTGCCGGCGGCCTCATTGTGCTGGCGGGTGGAGGTGCCCTCGGATTCCCAGGCCTTCTTGATTGCCAGCGCCACCTGCCGAGCCATGAGCGCAGTGCGCTGCAGCACGCGGTCCGGCATCTCGTAGAGGTTCTCGTAGTGCTGCGCCGGGATGATCATGGCGTGGCCCTCGTGGTCGCCGAAGCCGTCGCAGGCGATGAGCACCACGAGGTCCTCGTCCTGGTAGACCACGTCCTCCACCTCGCAGCGGTTGCCCGGGTCGGAGCAGTAGCCGGCCACGAGGCCGCAGAAGGGGCAGACGTAGCCCTCGGGGGCCTGGGACGGGATGCCGGAGGACATCAGCGGTCCTCCTCCTCGTCCTCGAACGTCCAGGCCAGCAGGTCCGTGACGAACTCGGAGAACGTGCCGCCCTCGTCCGTCCACTCGCCGCCCTCCGACTCGGCGCCGGCGGAACGGCGCCACACGAGCGGGTCCGGCAGCGGCAGGTTGTCCACCGGCAGGCCCCAGACGACGGTCTCCTGGGCGTCCTCGAGGAACATCAGGAAGCCGTCGCGCACCTCGAGGTCGTCCGGGTCCCAGAAGAAGTGCTCGGTCTCCAGCAGGTCGCCGCAGTTGCCCAGGGCCAGGTAGAACTCCCGCAGGGCCGCCGGCAGGATCAGGTCCGCACCAAGCTGCTCGGCGGCGGGGGACTCGCCCAGCAGGCGGTCGACCTCGGCGGCGGACAGCCCGTCGTCCTGCGCCCAGTCCTCGCCGAGCAGGGCCGGGACGAGCTTCTGGAAGCCGGGCAGGTACACGGGGGAGGGGGGCTTGGCAGGCATGCGGCCAGTCTAGGCCCGGCGCAGCAGGCGACGCTGTGACCGGGCGGCGGCCAGGTGGTCCGCGGTGAACACGAGCAGGGCCAGCCAGATCAGCCCGAACCCGATCCAGCGGCCGGCGGGCATCTGCTCGCCGAACACGGTCACCGCCAGGAGGAACTGCCCGATCGGCGCGATGTACTGCAGGATGCCCAGCACGGACAGCGGCACGGTCTTCGCCGCGGTGGAGAACATGATCAGCGGCACCGCGGTGACCACGCCGGAGGCCGCCATGATCCAGAAGTGCCCGGCGCCGTGCAGGCCCGTGGTGAGCATCCCGGACATCGCCAGCCAGACCGTGCCGCCCACGAAGACCGGCATCAGCACCGCCGTCTCCGCGGTCATGGACGCCACCGGGTGCACCGGCGCCGCCGCGCGCTTCTTGATCAGCCCGTACAGTCCAAAGGAGAAGGCCAGGCCCAGGCCGATCCACGGCACCTCGCCGGCGTCCACGGTGATCACCGCGACCGCCGCCGCGGCGATCCCCACGGCCGCCCACTGGGCCCGCCGCATCCGCTCGCCCAGCAGCAGCACGCCCAGCGCCACGTTCACCAGCGGGTTGATGAAGTAGCCCAGCGAGGCCTGCAACGCGTGACCGGAGGTGACGGCGCCGGCGTAGAGCAGCCAGTTCACGGCCACGGCCACGGCGGCCAGGGTCACGGCCACCACGCGGCGCCGGGTCCCCAAGGCGGCCCTGACATCCCCGAACCTGCGCAGCACCGCCAGCAGGAGCAGGCAGAACAGCAGGGAGAACCCGATCCGCATGATCACGATCTCCACGGCGGAGGCGGGTGCCGTGGCCGCCATGTACAGCGGGAGCACGCCCCAGATCGCATACGCACCGGCGCCGATCGCCAGGCCCGAGGCCTCGGGCGAGGAGTCGGGGCGAGCGGCGGGCACGGCGGGGGTGGATCGGGTGGTCACCGGGCCACTGTAGACCCGCCCGGCCACAGGCCGCGGCGACGGGCTTCACAGCGGCAAGGAGCCGTCGTCGTGGGTGACAGGCCTCACCGCATCCGGCCCCTGTGCGCCGGTAGGATGGAGGGTCGGTCCGCCCTGTGCGTCAGGCACCCGCCGGCGCCCGCGGACACCGAAGCAGAGACCTCCACCGGAAGGACACCCACGCCGTGACCACGCGTCCGAACCGCCCGCTGCGCATCGCCATCGTCGGAGCAGGCCCCGCCGGCGTCTACACGGCCGACATCCTCACCAGGCAGGAGCGCGACTTCCAGGTCTCCATCGACCTGTTCGACCGTTACCCGGCCCCCTTCGGCCTCATCCGCTACGGCGTGGCCCCGGACCACCCGCGCATCAAAGGCATCGTGAACGCCCTGCACAAGGTGATGGACCGCGGGGACATCCGCTACCTCGGCAACGTGGACTACGGCACGGACCTCACCCTGGAGGACCTGCGCCGCCACTATGACGCGATCGTGTTCGCCACCGGCGCTGTGAAGGACGCCGCCCTGGACGTGCCGGGCGTGGAGCTGGAGGGCTCCTTCGGCGGCGCCGACTTCGCCTCCTGGTACGACGGCCACCCGGACGTGCCCCGCGAGTGGACGCTGGACGCCAAGGAGATCGCGGTGATCGGCAACGGCAACGTCGCCCTGGACGTGGCTCGCATCCTCTCCAAGCATGCGGACGACCTGCTCACCACCGAGATCCCGGACAACGTGTACCAGGCGCTCAAGGCCTCCCCGGTGACCGATGTGCACGTGTTCGGCCGCCGCGGCCCGGCCCAGGTGAAGTTCACCCCGCTGGAGCTGCGCGAGCTCGCGCACTCCCGCGACGTGGACATCGTGCTCTACGAGGACGACTTCGACTTCGACGAGGGCTCGGAGCAGGCCATCGAGTCCAACAACCAGACCCGCACCATGGTCGGCACCCTGACCAACTGGCTGATGGAGCAGGAGGACCGCAGGGAGCAGGCCTCCCGCCGCCTGCACCTGCACTTCCTGCAGGCCCCCGAGGAGTTCCTGGATGCGGACGGGGACGGCCGCGTGGACGGGCTGCGCATGCGCCGCATGGAGCTGGACGGCACCGGCGGCATCCGCCCGACCGAGGACACCGTGGACTACCCGGTGCAGGCCGTGTACCGCGCGGTCGGCTACTTCGGCTCCCCGCTGGACGGCGTGGAGTTCGACGACGCCCGCGGCGTCATCCCGAACGCTGAGGGCCGCGTGCTGGACGCCGACGGCACCCCGGTCCCGGGCCTCTACGCCTCCGGCTGGATCAAGCGCGGCCCGGTCGGCCTGATCGGCCACACCAAGGGCTGCGCCCTGGAGACCATCACCCACCTCATCGAGGACGTGGACACCCTCTGGACCGCGCAGGAGCCGGCCGAGGAGTCCGTCCTGGCCCTGCTGGACGCGCGCGGCGTGGAGTACACCACCTGGGCCGGCTGGCACGCCCTCGACGAGCACGAGAAGGCCCTGGGCCGCGAGGCCACCGAGGCCGGTCCGGTGGAGCGCGAGCGCGTGAAGGTCGTGGACCGTGCCGAGCAGACCCGCATCATGCGCGAGGCCGTCCAGGGCTGACGCCCCTCAGCCTGCCGACGAGGGTGCAGTTGTTGTCCCTTCAGCGTCCCTGAGGGAACAACAACTGCACCCTCGTCCGTCTACGGGCGCAACCGGCCGGGTCCCGGAGGTATGCCGGGGGCACCTACCCTGGTGGCATGCCCCGCCTGTTCGCCGACCTGACTCCGCTGCGGGTCTCCGCCGCCTACCGCCGGCTGTGGCTGGGCAACACCCTGTCCTTCGTGGGCACCCAGCTGACGCTGGTGGCGGTGTCCCTGGAGGTCTTCGCGCTCACCGGCTCGTCCTTCGCTGTCGGCATGCTCGGCCTGGCCGCGCTCGTCCCGCTGGTGGTGGCCGGCCTGTACGGCGGCGCCGTGGCGGACCGCTATGACCGCCGCACGGTGGCCCTGTGGTCCGCGCTGGTCATGTGGCTGACCATCCTGGGCATCGCCGCGCATGCGTGGGCCGGCATCGAGTCCGTGGCCCTGCTCTACGGCCTCACCGCCCTGCACTCCGCGGCCTCCGGCATCAACCAGCCCACCCGTGGCGCCATCATCCCCGCGCTGGTGGGGGTGAAGCTGCTCCCGGCCGCCAACGCGTTGAACATGATGACGTTCTCCATCGCCATGATGGTGGGCCCGCTGCTCGGCGGCGTGCTCGTGGCGGCCATCGGCTACGCGTGGACGTACACGGTGGACGTGGTCACCTTCCTGGCGGCGCTGTACGCGGTCTGGCGGCTGCCGTCCCTGCCGCCGCAGCGCGAGGAGGGGGAACCGCAGCAGCGCCTGGGCCTGTCCTCCGTAGTGGAGGGGTTCCGGTTCCTGGGCAGCCGCCCGAACGTGCGCATGACGTTCCTCGCGGACATCGTGGCCATGGCCACCGCCTTCCCGCGGGCGCTGCTGCCGGCGATCGGCGGGGTCATCCTCGGCGGCGGCGAGTCCGCCGTGGGCCTGCTGCTGGCCGCCATGGCCGCCGGGTCCTTCCTCGCCGGGCTGTTCTCCGGCACCTTCACCCGCCTGCACCGCCACGGCCTGGGCACCTACGTCTGCATCCTCGTCTGGGGTGCCGCCGTGGCCGTCTTCGGCGTGGTCGTCTGGTGGGGCTCCTCACTGGACCCCGACGACGGCCGCCTCGCCTGGGCACTGGCCGGCTCGGCGGTCTGCATGGCCGTCGCCGGCGCCGCCGACTCCGTCTCCGCGGTCTTCCGCACCACCATCCTGCAGTCCGCCACCCCGGACCGCCTGCGCGGACGCCTGCAGGGCGTGTTCGTGGTGGTCGTGGCCGGCGGCCCCCGCCTGGGCGAGATGATCCAGGGCGGCGCGTCCGCGGCGCTGGGGGAGGGGCTCACCCTGATCGCCGGCGGCGTGCTGTGCATGGTCGGCGTCAGCCTGCTGATGCGCGCCCAGCCCGGCTTCCTCCGCTACGACGGGCGCGCGCCCACGCCGTGACGAGCCGTCCCGCCTTCTGCTCCTCACCGCAGCCAACGACGTCGCGTGACCTTCCGTTCGGAAGGTCACCGGCCGACGTCGTGAAGCCCCGGGAGGGGCCGGGGGATCCAGTGCGGAGATCAGGAGTGGTGCAGCTCGGCGGAGGTGGACTCCGGGAGGATGCCGCCGAGGGACTGCCAGTGGCGCACCAGGTCCTGCTTCACATCCGACTGCAGGATCTCGCGGGCCTTGTCCTCGGCCTCGGACAGGCGGGACTTGTGGCCGGAGAGCGCGTTCTTCAGGGTCATGGCGCGCTGGTGCAGGCGGGTGGAGCGGTCCTCGGTGTCCCGGCCGACGGCCTGCACCTGGACGGCCACAGCCTCCTGGTTTCGGCCGGAGGCCTTGAGCTTGGAGGGGGCCAGGGCGTGCTTCACGAACCCGGCGTCCAGGATCAGACCCTTCGAGCAGGCCACGCCGTGGCGCAGGGCGATGTCCAGGTAGTCGTCATAGTCCAGGGCCATGACGGCCTTGTGCCAGGCGCGGTCGTCGATGCGGCGGCCGTCCACGCGCTCACGGGCGCGGGCGGCGCCGAGGGTGGTCTCGGCCTGGTGCACGTGGCCGCGGGGGTCGATCAGGTAGAGCATATCTCTCCTAGCGAGGTGGACGCGTCAGCGGAAGTTGATGAACTGCAGGTCCGCGTCCTCGAAGCCCTTGAGTAGGGCGATGGTGGCCTGCAGGTCGTCGCGGGACTTGGAGGAGACGCGCAGCTCGTCGCCCTGGATGGTGGCCTTCACGGACTTCGGGCCCTCGTCGCGGATCAGCTTGGTGATCTTCTTCGCGGTGGGCTGGTCGATGCCCTCCTTGATGGCGGCCTCGATGCGGGTCTCCTTGCCGGAGGCGAACGGCTCGCCGGCGTCCAGGGACTTCAGGGAGATGCCGCGCTTGACCAGCTTGGACTCGAAGACGTCCTTGACGGCCTTCACGCGCTCCTCTGAGTTCGCCTTCATGAGGATCTTCTCTCCCGAGAAGTCGATCTCGGCGCCGACGCCCTTGAAATCGTAGCGCTGGGCGATCTCCTTCTGCGCCTGGTTCAGGGCGTTGGACACCTCCTGCTTGTCCACCTTGCTGACGACATCGAACGTGGAATCGCTGGCCACGGTGTGCTCCTTCTCTCGGGGATGTCTGGGGCAGGCCGCAGTCCACCGTCCGAACGGCGGCAGGCGGGGTGCCCGCGGCGTCCGGTACGGCGGCGCACGGCCGCATCTGCGCCCAGCCTACCGGGGTGAGGGCGGTCCTGGCCCCTCCCGATTGGCCGCGTCCGGCACTTTGCTGTAGAGTCTTCTCTCGCCTGTTGGGAAGCGCTGAACGGCGCCGACCGCGGATCGCACGGCAGATTACCCGAGCGGCCAAAGGGGGCTGACTGTAAATCAGCTGGCACTGCCTACGGGGGTTCGAATCCCTCATCTGCCACCGCACTGGAAGGGCCCGGAACCGGTTCACGGTTCCGGGCCCTTCGTCATGTCCGGGCCGTGGTCACGCTCAGGCCCACCGTCATGGCCGGGCCCGCTCAGCCCGACCGCCATGGCCCGTAATGATCATTCGGACGTCCTCGCATTTCCCCGGCGATCGGGAGTAGGCTCCACAGCGACGGCGCGACTGTGCTCCGCATCACAGTGGGCGTGGGTGTCCGACGCCCACGTCAGCGCTCCGCTGCGGTACCGCCGTGCCCGTCGACGCAGACGACGACGCCACCAGGAGGGCACCGATGACCGAGCAGCAGTCCACCGCCGAGATGTCCTACACCTTCGGCCCCACCGACGTGGAGCTGCTGGAGCAGACGCTCGCGCAGAACCTGGACGCCACCGCCGCCGCCCATCCGGAGCGGCCCGCGCTGCTCGAGTCCTCCACCGGCCGGTCCTGGACCTTCGCGCAGCTGCGGGAGGACTCCCGCACCGTGGCCAAGGCGCTGATCGCCGCCGGCTATGAGGCAGGCGACCGCATCGGCATGTGGAGCCCGAACGTCGCCGAGTGGACCACCCTGCTCTACGGCGCCGCCCGTGCTGGCGTGATCCTGGTCAACCTCAACCCGGCCTACCGCACGCACGAGCTCACCTACGTGGTGGAGCAGTGCACCATGCGCGGGCTCGTGGTGGCCTGCCCGGACGACCGCATGAACCCGCCCCGCACCGCCCGCGAGGTCGCTGCCGGCGCCGCCCCCGAGCTGCGCCAGCTGATCATGCTGCCCACCCCCGGCGAGCCGACCGCAGACTCCTACCCGCATGCCCGTCCCGGCCAGGTTCCGCAGCGGGTGGCCGAGACCCCGGTGGAGGAGACCACCTGGTCCGACTTCCTGGCCGGTGCCGAGCAGGTCACGGACGAGCAGCTGGCGGCCCGCGAGGCCGAGGTGTCCGCCGAGGACCCGGTGAACCTGCAGTACACCTCCGGCACCACCGGGTTCCCCAAGGGCGTGACCCTGTCCCACCGGAACATCCTGAACAACGGCTTCCACATCGGCGAGCTGCTCGGCTACACCGAGCAGGACGTGCTGGTCATCCCGGTGCCGTTCTTCCACTGCTTCGGCATGGTGATCGGCACCATCGCCGCCGTCTCGCACGGCACGCTGTCGGTGATCCCCTCCCGTTCCTTCGAGCCGGTGGCCGCCCTGCAGGCCGCCGCGGACACGAAGGCGACCTCCCTGTACGGCGTGCCCACCATGTTCATCGCCATGCTCGCCCGCCCGGAGGCCGAGCAGCTGGACCTGTCCACCCTGCGCACCGGCGTGATGGCCGGCTCCACCTGCCCGGTGGAGGTCATGCGCCGCGTGATCGAGAGGCTGCACATGTCCGAGGTGGCCATCTGCTACGGCATGACCGAGACCGCCCCGGTGTCCACCATGACCCGCCGGGACGACTCCCTGGCCCGCCGCACCGAGACCGTGGGCCGCTCCATGCCGCATGTGGAGACCAAGATCATCGACCCGCTCTCCGGCGAGCTCGTCCCGCGCGGCGCCACCGGCGAGCTGTGCACCCGCGGCTACTCCGTGATGTCCGGCTACTGGGACGACGCCGAGCGCACGGAGGCCGTCCTGGACGAGGACGGGTGGATGCACACCGGCGATCTGGCCTCCATGGACGAGGACGGCTACGCCCGGATCGAGGGCCGCATCAAGGACCTGATCATCCGCGGCGGAGAGAACATCTCCCCGCGCGAGGTGGAGGAGTTCTTCTACACCCACCCGGACATCCAGGACGTCCAGGTGGTGGGCGTCCCGGACGAGAAGTACGGCGAGCAGCTCATGGCCTGCCTGATCATGCGCGAGGGCGCCTCCCCGCTCACCGCCTCGGACCTGAAGGAGTACGCCACCGGGAAGATCGCGCACTACAAGATCCCGGCCTACGTGCAGGTGATGCAGGCGTTCCCCATGACCGTCTCGGGCAAGGTCCGCAAGGTCGAGCTGCGTGCCGAGGGCACCAAGCTGGTCCAGGCCCAGCAGGCCGCTCAGCAGGGCTGACCGGGGCAGGGGAGCGGATACACGTCCCACAGGCTGCAGAGTGCGCCCGGCCGGCGCCGCTGATCGCACGGTGGTACATCCACCCCCAGGCGGAGACCCCGTTGTCGTCCGGCGGTGCGGCCGGCACGTTCCCGCGGTGGTACCAGACGCCTCCGCAGAGGATGAACTCCACCAGCTCCGCCGGTGACTCCGTGCGCGGCGGCTGCAGGCCGTCCTGCAGCACGTCCGCGTTCGCCACCGCGAAGGTGGACGTCGCCTCGGTGTCCAGCACCAGCCCACAGTCCCGCTCGAACGCCTCGATCCACTCCAGCGCCTCGTCCATCCCGTCCTCCGGGCCGGTGGACTGCGCCACGATCATCACGGACGCCCGTTCGCCCGGCCGCATGGTCCCGGGCGTCCCCGGCCCGTGGACCCCCGCCGCGGCCGCCTCTTCCGGCGTCCTCCTGCGCCTGTGCTGCTCGATCATCGCCCCCTCCTTCACGTCTGGCGGACCAGCCCCCACGGGCCGCC
>NZ_JBNFOB010000052.1:0-11368 GCF_057364565.1 Micrococcus sp. LASM2_SD2
CCGGACGCCGAGGAGCACCGTGCCGCCGCCGAGCGCGGCTGCTGGGTGGCGGGCCTGCACTGGCGGGGCGAGCCCGCCCTGGCCGGGCACTCGGACGCGGACGTCGCCGCGCACGCCTGCTGCGACGCCCTGTTCTCCGCCGCGGGGATCGGGGACCTGGGGCAGCACTTCGGCACCGGCCGGCCGGAGTTCGCCGGCGCCTCCGGCTGCACGCTGCTGGCCGAGGCTGCCCGGCTGGTCCGGGAGGCCGGCTACGAGATCGGCAACGTCGCGGTGCAGGTGGTGGGCAACCGGCCGAAGATCGGCACCCGCCGTGCGGAGGCGCAGGCCGCGCTCTCCGCGGCCGCCGGCGCCCCGGTGTCCGTCTCCGGCACCACCACGGATCGTCTGGGCCTCACCGGCCGGGGCGAGGGGGCGGCCGCGATCGCCACGGCGCTGGTGTACCCGCGGGACGCCCGCTGACGGCCCCGTCCCGCCAACCCCCGCACCCCGATAGGATCGGGGACCGTGGCACAGCGTTTCTATGACACCCAGGCAGCCCAGGTCCGCGACTTCGTCCCCGTGCGGGAGGGGGAGGCGTCGGTCTACTACTGCGGCGCCACCGTGCAGGGCATGCCCACGTGGGCCATGTGCGCAGCGCCATCGTCTTCGACGTCCTGATCCGCTGGCTGGAGGCCTCCGGACTCAAGGTCACCTCGGTCCGCAACGTCACGGACATCGACGACAAGATCCTGGACCGCTCCGCCGCGTCCATGGAGGAGGGCTTCGAGGCCTCCCACCTGTACCCGGCCCGCGAGCAGTGGTGGGCGCTGGCCTACCGCTTCGAGAAGGCGTTCGACGCCGCCTACCTGGCCCTCGGCGTCCGCCGCCCGACCTACGAGCCGCGCGCCACCGGCCACGTGACCGAGATGTTCGCGCTCATCCGGCGCCTGATGGACCGCGGCCACGCCTACCCCGCCTCGGACGGCTCCGGGGACGTGTACTTCGACGTCCGCTCCTTCGAGGCCTACGGCTCCCTCACCCGTCAGCGGGTGGAGGACATGCAGGACGCCCCGGACGCGGACCCGCGCGGCAAGCGCGACCCCCGCGACTTCGCCCTCTGGAAGGGCGCGAAGCCCGGCGAGCCTCAGACCGCCCAGTGGGACTCCCCGTGGGCCGCGGCCGCCGGGCGTGGCACCTGGAGTGCTCCGCGATGGCCACGAAGTACCTCGGCGCCGAGTTCGACATCCACGGCGGCGGCCTGGACCTGCGCTTCCCGCACCATGAGAACGAGCTGGCCCAGTCCTCGGCCGCCGGGGACCCGTTCGCGCGCTTCTGGCTGCACAACGGCCTCGTCACCTACGAGGGCGAGAAGATGTCCAAGTCCCTCGGCAACACCATCTCCCCGGAGGAGATGATGCAGATGGCCCGCCCGAAGGCCGTCCGCTACTTCCTGGGCCAGGCGCACTACCGCTCGCAGCTGGACTACCGCCCGGGCGCCCTGGACGAGGCCGAGGCCGCGGTGGAGCGCATCGAGAACTTCGTGTCCCGCGCCGTCGCGCTCCTGGGGGACTCCGCCCCGCTGCACGACGACGGCACGCCCCTGGGCGCGCACGTCCCCGCCGCCTTCCGGTCGGCCATGGAGGACGACCTCAACGTCCCGCAGGCGCTCGCCGTGCTGCACGAGGCCGTCCGGGCCGGCAACTCCGCCCTGGCCGCGCAGGACGCCGAGGCCGTGGCCGCCCGGTACGCGGAGGTCATCGCCATGACCGGCATCCTCGGCCTGGACGACGTCCCCGAGGGCGCCGCCGGTGCCGCCGGCCCGGCAGCCGACGCCCTGGACTCGCTGGTGCGCTCGCAGATCGAGGCGCGTGCACAGGCCCGGGCGGAGAAGGACTGGGTCACCGCGGACCGGATCCGGGACGCCCTGACCGCCGCGGGCATCGTGGTGGAGGACGGCGCGGACGGCGCCACCTGGCGCCTGGAGGGCTGAGCCGGGCGCCCGCCGGAGGCGGAGGCGAGCGCTACTAGACTGGCCGTCGAATGCCCAGCCGGGCGGCCGTCGTCGTGCCCGGACCCGCAAGACTCCCGTAAGGAGACGCCATGTCGTCCGCACCCCGCTCCGGCGGTTCCCGCAAGCCCAAGGGCAAGAAGGGCCCCGTCAAGGGCACCGGCGGCCACGGCCGCAAGGCGCTCGAGGGCAAGGGCCCCACGCCGAAGGCCGAGGACCGCCCGTACCACAAGGCGTACCGCAACAAGCAGCTCGCAGAGCGCTCGGCCGCCAAGCGCCCGGCGCCGCAGCGTCGGCAGCGCTCTTCCACCGCGGACGAGACGGTCTCGGGCCGCAACCCGGTGGTCGAGGCGCTGCGCGCCGGCATCCCGGCGAAGGCGCTGCACGTGGCCACCCGCATCGAGGTGGACGACCGCGTGAAGGAGGCCCTGCGGCAGTGCGCCGAGCAGGGCATCCCGGTCATGGAGAACACCAAGCCGGAGCTGGACCGCATGTCCGGCGAGGCCATCCACCAGGGCCTGGTCCTGCAGATCCCGCCGTATGACTACGCGGACGCCCTGGACCTGGCGCGCACCACGCTCCAGAAGCACGAGGCCGGGCACCTGCGCACGCCGCCGCTGCTCATCGCGCTGGACGGCATCACGGACCCGCGCAACCTGGGTGCCATCATCCGTTCCGGCTCCGCGTTCGGCGCGGACGGTGTGATCGTCCCGTCCCGGCGCTCGGTGGGCGTCACGGCCACCGCCTGGCGGACGTCCGCCGGCGCGGCCGCCCGCGTGCCGGTGGCGCAGGCCGGCAACCTCAACACCACGCTGGCTGAGCTGCACCGCATGGGCTACTTCGTGCTCGGCCTGGACGGCGGCGGGGACGTGTCCCTGCCGGGCCTTCAGCTGGCCACCGAGCCACTGGTGCTGGTGGTCGGCGCCGAGGGCAAGGGCCTGTCCCGCCTGGTCCGCGAGCACTGCCAGCAGATCGTGTCCATCCCGATCGACTCGTCCATGGAGTCCCTGAACGCCTCGATGGCCGTGGGCATCTCGCTGTACGAGATCTCGGTGCAGCGCGCCGGTGGTCGGAATGCCGCGGCGGGTGCCGATTCCTGACGTTTCGTCCACGTATGCCGTGTGAACCGCGTCACGGTGTCCCGAACCTGTGCGTCAGGTTGTATGTTGTGCACATCACATCGCACGATGTGACCCACTGCGGGCCGGACCACCGTCTCCGGCATCGGCCCGCAGCGCTCGCACACCACGGTCGCGCGCTACCCTGACCGCCTGAGGACACTTCCCATGAAGAGGACCGCATCCCCGCTCCGCATCACCGCCGCCATGGCCGTGCTGGCCCTCGGCCTCACCGCCTGTGGCGACTCCGGCTCCGGCTCGGGCGAGGCCGGCGGCGACGGCCCCTACAAGGTCGGCATCGCCCAGCTCACCTCGCACCCGGCGCTGGACGCCACCGCCGAGGGCTTCCAGGAGGCCTTCGAGGAGGCCGGCCTGGAGGTCGAGTTCGACCTGCAGAACGCCCAGGGCGAGGTGGCGACCGCCAACTCGATCGCCAACACGTTCGCCTCGGACGGGGACATCGACCTGGTGGCCCCCATCGCCACCCCCGCCGCGCAGGCCGCCGCCACGGCGGTGAAGGACAAGCCGGTCGTCTTCATGGCCGTCACGGATGCGGTCGGCGCCGGCATCGTGCAGGACGTGGAGAAGCCGGGCGGCAACGTCACCGGCCAGTCGGACCGCAACCCGGTGAAAGAGCAGCTGCAGCTGCTGCTGGACGTCAAGGAGGACGTCAAGACCGTCGGCATCGTCTGGAACTCCGGCGAGGCCAACTCGAAGTCCCAGGTGGAGCAGGCCAAGGAGGCCGCGAAGGAGCTGGGCATCGAGATCAAGGACGTCACCGTCACCAACTCCTCCGAGGTCCAGCAGGGCGTCCAGTCCCTCAAGGACGTGGACGGCATCTACGTGCCCACGGACAACGCCGTGGTCTCCGCCCTGGAGTCCGTGATCTCCTTCGGCCAGGAGAACGAGATCCCGGTGATCTCCGCGGACACCGACTCCGTGGAGCGCGGCGCCCTGGGCACCTACGGCATCGACTACGAGCAGCACGGCAAGCTCGCCGGCGAGATGGCCGTCAAGATCCTCAAGGACGGCGAGGACCCGGCGTCCATGACGGTCGGCTTCGCCCCGGAGGACGCCCTGGAGCTGGTCGTCGCGCCGGAGAACGCCGAGAAGTTCGGCGTGGAGATCCCGCAGGAGGTCCTCGACCGCGCGGACGAGACCATCGACTGATCCACCCTCCCGCTCGCACCGGGTGCGGCCCTGACAGGACCGGTTCCTGGCAGGGCCGCCCCCGTGTGAGAGACCCCGGCGGCACGACGACGGCCGCGCGCCCGGGCAGGGTGCCTCCCCGTCGCCTCGGGCCGCTCCCCAGAAAGGCTTCGCGCATGATCTCAGCGCTCGAACTGGGTCTGATCTACGCCGTGATGGCACTCGGCGTGTACCTGACCTTCCGCATCCTCAACTTCCCGGACCTCACGGTCGACGGGTCCTACACCTCCGGCGCCGCCACCGCGGCGATCCTGATCACCAACGGCACCCACTGGGCGCTGGCCATGGCGGCCGCGTTCGTCGTCGGCACCCTTGCGGGGCTCATCACGGGCCTGCTGCACACCAAGGGCAAGATCGACGGGCTGCTGGCTGGCATCCTGACGATGATCGCCCTGTACTCGATCAACCTGCGCATCATGGGCGGGGCGAACATCCCGCTGCTCGGCCAGGACACCCTGTTCTCCGGCCTGGCCGAGTTCGGCATCGGCCGCAACTGGCAGTCCGTGGTGGTCCTGTTCCTCGGCGTCTTCGTCCTCAAGCTGATCCTGGACTGGTTCCTGCACACGGACATGGGCCTGGCGCTGCAGGCCACCGGTGACAACGAGGAGATGATCCGCTCCTACGGCGTCTCCACGGACCGGATGAAGATCCTCGGCCTGATGCTCTCCAACGGCCTGGTCGCTCTCTGCGGTGCCGCGATGGCCCAGTACCAGGGCTTCTCGGACATCTCGATGGGCATCGGCCTCATTCTGGTGGGCCTGGCCTCGGTGATCGTGGGCCAGGCGATCTTCGGCACCCGCACCGTGTTCATCGCGACCTTCGCGGTGATCGTGGGGGCCGTCCTGTACCGCGTGATCATCCAGCTGGCCCTGAACGCCGGCCTCAACCCGAACGACATGAAGCTGATCTCCGCCGCCCTCGTGGTGATCGCCCTGCTGCTGCCGCAGTTCGGCTTCGCCAAGCGGCTGAGCATCCGGTCCAAGGCCACCGCGGACACGTCCTCGCCCCAGGCCGCGGCCGACGAGGCCGACGCCCCGACCACGCAGGAGGTCACCCGTGCTTGAGATCCGCGACGTCTCCAAGACGTTCTTCCCGAACACCGTCAACGAGCGCAAGGCGCTGCGCGGCATCGACCTGCACCTCGGCGAGGGCGACTTCGTCACCGTCATCGGCTCCAACGGCGCCGGCAAGTCGACCATCCTGAACACGATCGCCGGCAAGCTGTCCCCGGACACCGGTTCGGTGTCCGTGGGCGGCCGGGACGTCACCCGGATGCCGGACCACCGCCGGGCGCAGTGGATCGGCCGCGTGTTCCAGGACCCGACGGCCGGCACCGCGCCGAACCTGACGATCCAGGAGAACATGGCCCTGGCCTATCGCCGCGGCCATGCCCGTGGCCTGGCCGCCGGCGTCTCGAAGTCCCGCAAGGACCTGTTCCGTCAGGAGCTCACCAAGCTCGAGCTGGGTCTGGAGGACCGCCTCACCACCAAGGTGGGCCTGCTCTCCGGCGGCCAGCGTCAGGCGCTGTCCCTGCTCATGGCGACCTTCTCCGGTCCGAAGATCCTGCTGCTGGACGAGCACACCGCGGCGCTGGACCCGTCCCGGGCCGAGCTGGTGACCCGCCTGACCGAGCAGGTCGTGGCGGAGCACCGCCTGACCACGCTGATGGTCACGCACAACATGGACCAGGCGCTGCAGGTCGGCAACCGGCTGATCATGATGCACGACGGCCAGATCATCCTCGAGCTGGACGAGCAGGAGAAGGCTGGCAAGACCGCCCAGGACCTGCTCGCCGAGTTCGGCAAGATCAAGGGGGCCGTGGTGGACGACAAGACCATGCTCCAGTGACCCGCCCCGTCCCCGCCGCGGGGACGGAGGACACGGAGGGGCCCGGGCGGCGGGTGCCGTCCGGGCCCTCCGTGTCCGGGACGGACACCGTCTCCACGGTCCGGCCCCTGTTCCCGCGGCCCCCTGCCGCGGGGTAGCGTTTCCAGCGTGGAGAAGCCTCAGAACGTCGCCGTGTCCGCCGATCGTCCGGTCTCCGTCTCCGGAGCCCGGCCCGTGACCCTCACGGGCCGCATCCCCGTCACGGAGGTGGAGCCGGTCGTCGAGGGCGGCCGCTTCCCGGCCAAGGCCGTGGTGGGGGAGGACGTCCCCGTCCGCGCCACCGTCTTCCGTGAGGGCCATGACGGGCTCGGCGCCACGGCCCGCCTGATCGACCCGGACGGCGCCGAGGTGCAGCGCGTCCACATGCGCCCCGGGCGTCCCGGCATGGACGAGTTCCTGGCCACCCTCCGTCCGTCCCGGACGGGCCTACATCACTTCGTGGTGGAGGGATGGACGGACCCGGTGGGCACCTGGCACCACGCGGCCGCGGTGAAGATCGCCGCGGGCGTGGACGTGGAGCTGATGCTGGACGAGGGCGAGGCCCTGTTCGCCCGCGCCGCCGAGGATGAGACCCGCTCCGAGCGGGACCGTGCGCTCTTCGAGGCCGCCGCCCGCGGGCTCGCGGACACCTCCCCGGGACCCGGCCGAGCGTCTGGCCGCCGCCGAGGACCCGGACCTGGCCGCCGCGCTCGCCGAGCGCCCGATCCGCGAGCTGCTCTCCAGCTCGGAGGAGTGCCCGCTGGACGTTCAGCGGGACCTGGCCGGCCGCGGCGGCTGGTACGAGTTCTTCCCGCGCTCCGAGGGCGCCCGGTTCGACGAGGCCACCGGCACCTGGCACTCCGGCACCTTCGCCACCGCGGCCGAGCGCATCCCGGCGGTGGCCGCCATGGGCTTCCAGGTGCTCTACGTCCCGCCGATCCACCCGATCGGCCACGCCCACCGCAAGGGCCCGAACAACACGCTGACCGCCGGCGAGCAGGACCCGGGCTCGCCCTGGGCCATCGGCGCCGAGGCCGGCGGCCATGACGCGGTGCACCCGGATCTCGGCACGCTGGAGGACTTCGACGCCTTCGTCGCAGCCACCCGGGAGAACGGCCTCGAGCTGGCCCTGGACCTGGCCCTGCAGTGCGCCCCGGACCACCCGTGGGTGACGGAGCACCCGGAGTGGTTCACCACCCGGGTGGACGGCACCATCGCGTACGCGGAGAACCCGCCGAAGAAGTACCAGGACATCTACCCGCTGAACTTCGACAACGACCCGCAGGGCCTGGCCGACGCCGTCCTCGAGGTGGTGCGCGGCTGGGTCGCCCGCGGGGTGCATATCTTCCGTGTGGACAACCCCCACACCAAGCCCCTGTGGTTCTGGGAGTGGCTGATCGCGAAGGTCCGTGCGGAGACCCCGGAGGTCGTGTTCCTGGCCGAGGCGTTCACCCGCCCGGCGATGATGCACGCCCTTGGCCGGATCGGCTTCCAGCAGTCCTACGGCTACTTCACCTGGCGGAACACGCGGGAGGAGCTCGCGGAGTACCTGGAGGAGATCACGTCCGAGACGGCCGGGTTCTACCGGCCGAACTTCTTCGTGAACACCCCGGACATCCTCACCGAGTACCTGCAGCGCGGCGGTCCCGGCGCCTTCCGCATCCGCGCTGTGGTGGCCGCGATGTCCAACCCGCTGTGGGGCGTCTATGCCGGCTTCGAGCTGTTCGAGCACGTGCCGCGCCCGGGCGCGGAGGAGTACATCGACTCCGAGAAGTACGAGTACCGTCCGCGTGACTGGGCCGGTGCGGAGGCCGCGGGCCAGTCCCTCGCCCCGTACCTGACCCGGCTCAACGAGATCCGTGCGCAGCATCCGGCGCTGAGGGACCTGCAGAACCTGACCCTGCACTCGTCCACCCACCCGGAGGTCCTCGTCTTCTCCAAGCGCCGTGCCGCGGCACCGGAGGGCACGCACGCCGAGGCGGAGGCCGTCTCGGACGCCCCGGCCGGCACCCCGGACGACGTCGTCCTGGTGGCCGTGGCCTGCGACCCGCACCATGTCTCCGAGGCGTCACTGGACCTGGACTTCGAGGCGCTCGGGGTCCGCGAGCAGGACCGGGACGAGCACGGCCGCATCGAGGTCGAGGACCTGCTGACCGGTCAGCGCTGGCACTGGGACGAGCGTCCCTACGTCCGCCTGGACCCGTGGGAGGAGCCGGCCCACATCCTGCGGATCGTCCGCCGCTGAGGCGGGTGGCCGTCGTCGTGGGACATCCCTTCCCGACGACGGCCCCGCACCCGACGCGGACCGGCACCGTCCGGTGCCCCGCCGCCCACCGTCCGTCGAATCCCGAGAGGACCGCATGAGCACCCCGACCCCCGCCCCGCTTCCCGTCGAGAAGGAGCTGCTGGCCGCCGTCGCTGGCGGGCGTCACCACGCCCCGCACGACGTGCTGGGCGCGCATCCCCACCCGGACGGCACGGCGGTCACCTACCGGGTGCTGCGGCCGCTGGCCGGCACCGTGGAGGTCGTCCGCACGGGAGACGGCGTGCGCGTGGAGCTCGCGCACGAGCTGGACGGCGTGTTCGTGGGCGTCGGGCCGCTGCCCGCGAAGGCCGGCGTCACCGTCGGCGACTACCGCGTGCACGTGGCGTATCCCAGCGGTGAGGACGGACCGCTGGGCGAGGTGCTCGTGGAGGACGACCCGTACCGGCACCTGCCGACCGTCGGGCAGGTGGACCTGCACCTGATCGGCGAGGGCCGGCATGAGCGGCTCTGGGACGCGCTGGGAGCGCGGGTGCGCTACGGGGAGGACGGGGCCGTCGTCGGGGCCGCCTTCGCCGTGTGGGCGCCGAACGCGCGCGCGGTCCGGCTGGTGGGGGACCACAACGGCTGGAACGGACGGCTGCAGGCGATGCGGAGCCTGGGCTCCTCCGGTGTGTGGGAGATCTTCGTGCCGGGCGTGGGCCACGGTGTCCGCTACAAGTACGAGATCCTCGGCGCGGACGGGCACTGGCGGCAGAAGGCGGACCCGCTGGCCCGCTGGACCGAGGTGCCGCCTGCCACCGCCTCGCGGGTGTGGGACTCGGAGTACACCTTCGCCGACGACGCCTGGATGCGCCGCCGTGCGGAGACGGACCCGCACGAGCAGCCGCTGAGCGTCTACGAGGTCCACCTGGGCTCCTGGCGTCCCGGTCTGGGGTACCGGGAGCTGGCCGAGCAGCTGGTGGAGTACGTGACCTGGCTGGGCTTCACGCACGTGGAGTTTCTGCCGCTGGCCGAGCACCCGTTCGGCGGCTCCTGGGGCTACCAGGTGACGGGCTTCTATGCGCCGACCTCCCGGTTCGGCTCCCCGGACGAGTTCAAGCACCTGGTGGACGCCCTGCACGCGGCGGGCATCGGGGTGCTCATGGACTGGGTGCCGGCCCACTTCCCCAAGGACGACTTCGCGCTCGGCCGCTTCGACGGCACGGCCCTGTACGAGCACCCCGACCCGCGCCGCGGCGAGCACCCGGACTGGGGCACCTACGTCTTCGACTTCGGCCGCAACGAGGTGCGCAACTTCCTGGTGGCCAACGCCCTGTACTGGCTGGAGGAGTTCCACATCGACGGCCTGCGCGTGGACGCGGTGGCCTCGATGCTCTACCTGGACTACTCGCGCAACGAGGGGGAGTGGGAGCCCAACGTGCACGGAGGGAACCACAACCTCGAGGCGATCGACTTCCTGCGCGAGGCGAACGCCGCCGCCTACCGGACGCATCCGGGGATCCACATGATCGCGGAGGAGTCCACAGCGTTCCAGGGCGTCTCCGCCCCGGTGGACGCCGGCGGACTGGGCTTCGGCAAGAAGTGGAACATGGGCTGGATGCACGACACCCTCGCCTACCTGTCCGAGGACCCGGTGAACCGGTCCTGGCATCACGGGCAGTGGACGTTCTCCATGGTGTACGCGTACTCGGAGAACTACGTGCTGCCGCTGTCCCATGACGAGGTGGTGCACGGCAAGGGCTCGCTGCTGACGAGGATCCCGGGTGACCGGGCGGCACAGCTGGCCACGCTGCGTGCCTACTTCGCCTACATGTGGGCACACCCGGGCAAACAGCTGCTGTTCATGGGCGGCGAGTACGCCCAGCCCTCCGAGTGGTCCGAGGGCGCCGGGCTGGACTGGCCGGTCTCCTGGGCACCGGAGCATCGGGGCGTGCAGCTGACGGTGCGGGAGCTGAACAGGCAGTACGCGCAGACGCCGGCGCTCTGGTCCGCGGACCACGACCCGGCCGGCTTCGACTGGATCGGAGGGCGGCGCGCCCAGGACAACCTGCTCGCCTTCGTCCGCCATGCGGGTCCGGGGCACGACGACGGCCGCGACCTCGTGTGCCTCACGCACCTCTCGGGAGCCGAGCGCCAGGGCTACCGGCTGGGCGTGCCCGCGCCGGGGGAGTGGGAGGTGGTGCTGGACACCTCCGATCCGCTCTTCGGGGGGAGGGCCGCTGAGGCAGAGGGTGCGGACGGCCTTCCGGGCTCGGCCCGGGCAGACCAGGTGCTGACGACCGAGCCGGTCGCGTGGCACGGCCAGGAGCAGTCGGTGGTGGTGAACGTGCCGCC
Source organism: Micrococcus sp. LASM2_SD2 (assembly GCF_057364565.1). NCBI lineage: Bacteria > Bacillati > Actinomycetota > Actinomycetes > Micrococcales > Micrococcaceae > Micrococcus > Micrococcus sp. LASM2_SD2. The sequence goes on from NZ_JBNFOB010000052.1 coordinate 10,784, forward strand.
GCTGACCACGCTGTGGCTGCGTCCCAGGCAGGGCTGAGCCCTCGCCGGCTGAGCCGCACGGCCGAGGATGTGACCGACCACACGAGAGCCGAGGAGGACCGCGCCGGCCACGAGAAGCGCCCAGGACGGCAGGAATCCGCGGAATCATGCGGGACGGTCACCCGTGGTCGCGGCGGCACCCCCGATTTTGCGTGGTGGGTCGGTTGTGTGTAGAGTTCTTTCTCGTGCTGAGGCGCGGAACGGAAGTTCTCAAGCGCCGGGGTGAACACCACGGTCTCCGTGGAAAACATGAGAGACAAGCGGGTTTTGGCCGTGATCACTGCAGCATGCCGTTCATTTCCTTGCGGGGGTGGATGGTGATTCCTGAAGAGTCGATCGTCTGGTGTGACTGGGTCGGTCCGGTGTGGTAGGGTCGTCGAGGCCTCTCCTGAGGGTCGGTCTGGTTGGACTGTGGATCCGTGTGCTGCTGGTTGTTGCCGGCGGCTGGGTTTGACAGTGGCCGGGTTGATGGTGGTAAGGTTTTTCCTTGTCTGCCTGATCGGTTGGTGAATGGCTTCGGAACACGAAGTTGACACGGACTGAACT
>NZ_JBNFOB010000053.1:0-11343 GCF_057364565.1 Micrococcus sp. LASM2_SD2
CGGCCCGGGCGGAGGCGGCGATCTGCCCCGGAGCGCCGGAGGGCACCTCGTCCGCGGCGAGCACCAGCACGGGCGGGGCCATGACGGAGCCGACCGCCGCCCAGCGGTCCTGACCCTCGCAGTCGGCGCGGGTGAGCAGGCCGAGGAGGCGGCCGTCGTCGTCCACCACGCAGACCGCGTCATGGTTGCGGCGGTCGAACAGGTGCAGCGCGTCCAGCAGCGGTGCCTTGGGGCCCACCGTCAACGGGGTGTCCAACACCGGGTGGGCCGCCTTCACCCGAGAAGTGACCCCGGCGATCACCTCCGGGTCCACGTCCTGCGGGAGGATGCCCAGGCCACCCCGCCGGGCCATGGTCTCCACCATGCGCCGGCCCGTCACCGCCGTCATGTTCGCGGCCACCAGCGGGACGGTGGTGCCGGTGCCGTCGTCCGTGGAGATGTCCACGTCCATGCGGGAGGTCACCGAGGAGCGGGAGGGGACCAGGAAGACGTCCGAGTAGGTGAGGTCCGAGGTCGGGCGGGTGAGGAAGCGCATGGCGCCAGTGTCCCAGATCATCCGGCCCGGCGGGGAACCCGAGACGGACGAGGAGGACCGGCCGTCCGGAGTGGCCAGAACGCCGCCTGGGAACACTATGATGAACAGAAGGCGATTCACCTGCCCTCTCCGCCGTGCGTGCGCCACCGGGCGCGGGCCGGACCGGGCGGAGCCGGCAGGGGTGAGATCGCGGCCGCATGGCCGACCCCGCGGGGCCGACCGTGGAGACGGCCGGCGCCGCCCGGCGCCGTTCCGTGCACCGCTGACCAAGCATCACTCAGAGAAGAGGCGTTACACAGTGCCAGAGCTCACGACCGACCGACTCGCCGAAGAGTTCCCGGGCAACGAGAGGCTCGTCGCCGAGATCTACCGGAAGTACCAGGCGGATCCGAAGTCGGTGGACTCCCAGTGGGCCCAGATCTTCGCTCGGCTCGAGGCCACCCAGCCCGCGGCGCAGAAGTCCGCCACGAAGCCCGAGAAGGCCGAGAAGAAGGAGTCCTCGCCGGCCGAGGACCCGGGCAAGAAGGCCCCGTCGACGTCCTCCTCCGCGAAGGACAAGCCCGCCGCGAAGAGGTCCGCCTCCGGCGTGAGGAAGTCCACCTCCTCCTCCAAGGCCGTGCCCTCCGAGCCGACCGCCTCCGAGAAGTCCGGTGAGAAGAAGGAGGAGAAGGCCACCGTGCTCAAGGGCATGGCCAAGGCCGTCGCCTCCAACATGGACGCCTCCCTGTCCATGCCGACCGCCACCACCGTGCGGGACCTCCCGGCCAAGCTGCTGATCGACAACCGCGTGGTCATCAACAGCCACCTCGCCCGCTCCCGTGGCGGCAAGGTCTCCTTCACCCACCTCATCGGCTACGCCGTGGTGAAGGCCCTCGGCCAGATGCCGTCCATGAACGTCACCTACGAGGAGCGCGACGGCAAGCCCACCATGGTGGAGCCGGCCCATGTGAACTTCGGCATCGCCATCGACCTGCCGAAGCCGGACGGCACCCGCTCCCTCGTGGTGCCGAACATCAAGGCCGCCGAGACCATGAACTTCCTCGAGTTCTGGAACGCCTACGACGACCTGGTGAAGCGCAGCCGCGCCAACAAGCTCACCATGGACGACTACGCCGGCACCACCGTCTCCCTGACCAACCCGGGCGGCATCGGCACCGTGCACTCCGTGCCCCGCCTCTCCAAGGGACAGGCCGCCATCATCGGCGTCGGCGCGCTCACCTACCCGGCCGCGTTCCAGGGCGCCTCCGAGTCCACCCTCAACGACCTGGCCGTCTCCAAGACGATCACCCTCACCTCGACCTACGACCACCGCGTCATCCAAGGCGCCGGCTCGGGCGAGTTCCTCAAGATCGTCCACGGCCTGCTGCTGGGCGAGCAGGACTTCTACGACGACCTCTTCGAGGACCTGCGCATCCCCTACGAGCCCGTCCGCTGGGCCCAGGACATGCAGGTCAACCCGGAGGAGCAGGTGGGCAAGGTCGCCCGCGTGCAGCAGCTCATCCACGCCTACCGGGACCGCGGCCACCTCATGGCGGACGTGGACCCGCTCGAGTACACGATGCGCTCCCACCCGGACCTCGACATCCTCGAGCACGGCCTCACCCTGTGGGACCTAGACCGCGAGTGGCCCACCGGCGGCTTCGGCGGCAAATCCGTCCTGACCCTCCGGAACATCCTCGGCGTGCTGCGCGACGCCTACTGCCGCACCATCGGCGTCGAGTACATGCACATCCAGGACCCGTCCGAGCGCGCCTGGTTCCAGGAGAAGCTGGAGCGCCCGTACGCCAAGCCCACCCGCGAGGAGCAGCTGCGCATCCTCGGCCGCCTCAACGCCGCCGAGGCGTTCGAGACCTTCCTGCAGACGAAGTACATCGGCCAGAAGCGCTTCTCCCTCGAGGGCGGCGAGTCCCTCATCCCGCTGCTGGACGGCGTGCTCTCCGAGGCCGCCGACTCCGGCCTGGACGAGGTCACCATCGGCATGGCCCACCGCGGCCGCCTCAACGTGCTGACCAACATCGCCGGCAAGACCTACTCCCAGGTCTTCCGCGAGTTCGAGGGCGCCACCCCGGGCGGCGCCTCCGGCTCCGGCGACGTGAAGTACCACATGGGCACCGAGGGCACCTTCGTGTCCGACGCCGGCAACCGCACCAAGGTGTACCTGGCCGCGAACCCGTCCCACCTGGAGGCCGTGAACCCGGTCCTCGAGGGCGTGGCCCGGGCGAAGCAGGACCGCCTCAACCACGGCACCGAGAACCCGGACTCGTTCTCCGTGCTGCCCATCCTGGTGCACGGCGACGCCGCCTTCGCCGGCCAGGGCGTGGTGGGCGAGACCCTCAGCCTGTCCCAGCTGCGTGGCTACCGCACCGGCGGCACCGTGCACGTGATCGTGAACAACCAGGTCGGCTTCACCACCCCGCCGTCTCAGGCCCGCTCCTCGGTGTACTCCACCGATGTGGCCAAGACGATCCAGGCGCCGATCTTCCACGTCAACGGCGACGACCCGGAGTCCGTGGTCCACGTGGCCCGCCTGGCGTTCGAGTACCGCCAGCGGTTCAACAAGGACGTCGTCATCGACCTGATCTGCTACCGCCGCCGCGGCCACAACGAGGGCGACGACCCCTCGATGACCCAGCCGCGCATGTACAACCTGATCGAGCAGAAGCGCTCGACCCGCAAGCTGTACGTGGAGTCTCTGGTGGGCCGTGGCGACATCACCCAGGACGAGGCGGACTCGGCGCTGAAGGACTACCAGCAGCGCCTGGAGCAGGCCTTCGCCGAGACCCACGCCGTGCACACCGGGGCCATCCCGACCGTCGGCACCGGCATCGAGCCGGTCGGCGAGAAGGACCGGCTGCCCGAGGCACCAGAGGGCACCGCCATCTCCGCCGAGCTGCTGCGCGAGATCGGCGAGGCCCACCTGGCCTCCCCGGAGGGCTTCACCGTGCACCCGAAGCTCACCGCCCTGCTGGAGAAGCGCGCCAAGATGGCCGTGGACGGCGGCATCGACTGGGGCTTCGCCGAGCTGGCCGCCTTCGGCTCCCTGCTGAAGGAGGGCGTCTCCGTGCGTCTGTCCGGCCAGGACTCCCAGCGCGGCACCTTCACCCAGCGCCACTCGGTCTTCCACGACCGCGCCACCGACGACGAGTGGACCCCGCTCAAGGACCTCGCCGCCGCCGACGCCAAGTTCTGGGTCTACAACTCGCTGCTGTCCGAGTACGCCGCCCTCGGCTTCGAGTACGGCTACTCCGTGGAGCGCTCGGATGCACTCGTCCTCTGGGAGGCCCAGTTCGGCGACTTCGTCAACGGCGCCCAGACGGTGATCGACGAGTTCATCTCCTCCGCCGAGCAGAAGTGGGCCCAGTCCTCCTCGGTCGTGCTGCTGCTGCCGCACGGCTACGAGGGTCAGGGACCGGACCACTCCTCCGCCCGGATCGAGCGCTTCCTCCAGATGTGCGCCGAGGACAACATGCGCGTGGTGAACCCCTCCACCGGTGCGAACCACTTCCACCTGCTGCGCGAGCAGGCCTACGCCCGTCCGCGCAAGCCGCTGATCGTGTTCACGCCGAAACAGCTGCTGCGCCTGAAGGCCGCCGCCAACTCGGTGGAGGACTTCACCGAGGGCCGCTTCCAGCCGGTCATCCCGGACGCCACCGTGAAGGCCTCGGACGTCAAGCGCGTCGTCCTGGTCTCCGGCCGCCTGTACTACGACCTCGTCGCCCGCCGCGCGAAGGAGGAGGACACCTCCACCGCCATCGTGCGCGTCGAGCAGCTGTACCCGCTGCCGGCGGACGAGATCAAGGAGCAGCTCGCCCAGTACCCGGACGCCGAGGTCGTCTGGGCGCAGGACGAGCCGGCCAACCAGGGCCCGTGGCCGTTCATGGCCCTGAACCTGGTGCCGCAGCTGGACCGCGAGGTCTCCCTCGTCTCCCGCCCGGCGCTGGCCGCGACCTCCGCCGGCACCAAGGGCCGCCACGACGAGGAGGCCGAGGTCCTGCAGAAGGCCGTCTTCGGCCTCTGACCCGCTCCGTGTGAGCGCCGCGGTCCGGCTCCGTGCCCACGGGGCCGGACCGCGGCACTTCCCGGACAGACACCCGTACACCGCAGAGAAGATCAGAAGGAGTCCCTGAAGTGGACACTCGCCAGATCCGCATCGCCGCCGTCGGCGACCAGCTCCTGGCCGGCGCCGGCGACCCCCGTGCGATCGGCTGGTGGGGACGCGTCCTGGCCCGCACCAGCGCCCCGGACGTGAGCCTGGAGAACTACGTGCTGGCCGTGCCGCACGAGACCACCGAGCAGCTCAACGACCGCTGGTGGACCGAGGCCTCCCGCCGCTTCGACGAGACCACGGAGAACCGCCTGGTGGTGGCCCTCTCGGACGCGGACCTGGACCTGGACGCCACGTCCTCGGCCCGTTCCCGCCTGAACCTGGCCAACGTGCTGGACTCGGCCGCGCAGAAGAACATCCGCACCCTTGTGGTGGGCCCGACCCCCTCCCTGGACGAGGAGCGCAACCAGCGCCTGGCCGAGCTGAACGCCGCCTACGCGGACGTCGCCGACCGCCGCCACGCCGTCTACGTGGACACCTTCACCCCGCTGGTGTCCCACGAGCAGTGGCGCTCGGATCTGGCCGCCGGCCAGGGCCGTCCGGGCCAGGCCGGCCACGGCCTCATCGCCTGGCTCGTGCTGCACCGCGGCTGGTATCAGTGGCTCGGCGTCCCGGAGCCGACCGCCTGATCCACATCTCCCCCGCCGGCACCCCCGGCAGGAGACACGACGACGGCCGCTCCCCTGCCCGGGGCGCGTCGGAGTCCCACAGACCACGACAGTCCCGCAGACCACGACAGCACAGGACGTCCTCGTCCCTCCCCGACCGGTGCACCCGCCGGGGTATGGAAGAATGGGTGAAGTTCGCAACCGAGAAGGAGGTGGCGCGGATGAGCAAGCGTGCCCGCAAGCGCCGCGACCGCAGGAAGGCCGGCGCGAACCACGGCAAGCGTCCCAACGCCTGAGACCAGGTGCTGGGGTGACCGCTGAGGTTCCCACAGACGACGAGGGCCCTCACCCGTTCGACGGGTGAGGGCCCTCGTCCTGTGTCTCGGTTGTGCATCGATCGGCCGTGTCCGGCCCGTCGGGCGCCCCCGGTGGAGGATCATGGCTGTCCACGAGGAGGACCACTCATGAAGGACCGCGGAGGAATCATGAAGGACCGTGGAGGACGGATCGCGCTCTGCGCCGGAGCACTCCTGCTGGCCTGCGGCTGCACCCAGGCGGACGCGGGGACGGGAGCGGAGGACGTCGAGAGCCCGGACGGACAGCACGTGACGATCATGGCGCTGACGACGCATCCTGGCCCGGCCGAGGAGGCCGGAGACGCCGCGCGGCTGACCGGTGTGCTGAAGCTGCACAACGGCTGCCTCGTGGTGGCCCCCGAGGGTGGTGGCGCCGCCGTGGTGCCCGTGTTCCCGGATCGAGCGGTGGACGAGACCGGGGACGGCCTCGTCTTCACCGATGCCGAGGACCGCACGCTCCTGCTGGCCGAGGGCGAGCAGGTCGACGTCGGCGGTGGCGGCGGAGAGCAGGAGTCCTGCCTGCCGGGCGCGGCGACCTTCACGGTCTGGCGGAACGGCTGACAGGATCCCCCGCGCCGGCCCCGCTCACTCGTAGCGGGTGACGCGGATCTGGGTCATCCGCATGCGATGGTGGCCCGCAGCTGCTCGGGTGCCTTCTCCTGGCAGCAGCGCCGCACCTCGGAGCGGATCAGCTGCTCGAATGCGGCCTGCTCGTGGCAGTCCGGGCAGTCCTCCAGGTGACGGCGGACGGCTTCGACGTCCTCTTCGGTGAGGGCGCCGTCCAGGTACTCGTAGAGTCGCTCCAGGTGGCCTTCGCCGAAGGCCCCGCAGCATCCGTCGGTGCGGTTCATCGCGTCGCCTCCTTCTGAGCAGCGGTGGTCTTCCTGCGCCCCTTGCCGGGTGTGGCGGTGACGTCCATGCCGCGGCCGGCGGCGTAGTCGGAGAGTGCCTCGCGCAGCTGCTTGCGGCCGCGGTGCAGGCGGGACATGACGGTGCCGATCGGCACGTCGAGGATCTCGGCGATCTCCTTGTAGGCGTAGCCCTCCACATCCGCGAAGTACACCGCCAGGCGGAACTCCTCCGGGATGGCCTGCAGGGCGGACTTCACCTCGGAGTCCGGGAGGTGGTCCAGGGCCTCGGTCTCGGCTGAGCGCAGGCCGGTGGAGGTGTGCTCGGCGGCGCGGGCCATCTGCCAGTCCTCCACCGTGTCCGTGTCCGCCTGGAGGGGCTCGCGCTGACGCTTCCGGTAGAGGTTGATGTAGGTGTTCGTCAGGATCCGGTACAGCCAGGCCTTCAGGTTGGTGCCCGGGCGGTACTGGTGGAAGGACGAGTACGCCTTGGTGTAGGCCTCCTGGACCAGGTCCTCGGCGTCCTGGGCGTTGCGGGTCATGCGCAGCGCGGCCGAGTAGAGCTGGTCCACGAACTCGAGGGCGTCGCGTTCGAAGCGGGCGCGGCGGTCCGCCTCGGACTCGGCGGCCACGTCGATGTCCGCCGTGTCATGCTCCGGCGCGTTCTCCGGGCGGGCGTACTCCGCCGGGTCCTGGTTCCGGGCCGGCTCGCGGCGTTGTGCCGGCTCCTGGGGGCGGCCGTCCTCGGCCGCGGGGGTCTGATCGCTCATCACCGGCCAGTCTACGGCGGCCGGTCGCGGCGGTGCGATGCAGGGCGCCATGCGGCGACCTCCTTCCTCGCCGGCCGTCCGGGGAGACGGACGGCGTGGGTGTCACCGGTGTCAGCGCCGTGGACGACGCCGCTATTCCCCGCCCCGCCCGGTCCGTCCTCGGTAGGCTGGAGGCCGTGCCCGATTCGCCCGTGACGCCCCACTCCGCCGGTTCCGCCCGCCCTGTCCCCTCGGCGGCGGCTCCGTCCTGGCCGGATCCGTGGCCGGCCCCGCACGCCCTCGGTCCGGTGGAGGGCACGGTGGAGCTGCCGGGTTCGAAGTCCCTGACGAACCGCTGGCTGGTGCTGGCCGCGATCGCCTCCGGCCCCTGCACACTGCACGGCGTGCTGCGCAGCCGGGACACGGACCTGATGCGCGCCGCCCTCACCGCGCTCGGCGCCGCGTTCGCCGATTCCCCGGACGGTGCCCTGCACGTCACTCCCCTGCCGGTCTGCGAGCCGCTCCCGGCCCCGGTGGACGTGGACTGCGGCCTGGCCGGGACGGTCATGCGCTTCCTGCCGCTGGTGGCCGCGCTGCGTCCGGGCGTCGTCCGCCTGGATGGGGACCCCGGCGCCCGCGTCCGCCCCATGGGCGCCACCGTCCAGGCCCTGCGCGGCCTGGGGGTTCAGGTCACTGAGGCGGGCGAGCCCGGTCGTCTGCCGCTGACCCTCACCGTCCCGGACGGGCTGCACGACGACGGCCCTCGCCTGCTCGAGCTCGACGCCTCCGAGTCCTCCCAGTTCCTCTCCGCGGCCCTGCTCAGCGCGTGCGCCCACCCGGGCGGCCTGACCGTCCGCCACACCGGCGCCACGGTCCCGAGCCCGGAGCACGTGGGCATGACCCTGGCCGCGCTGCGGGAGGTCGGCGTCCCCGCCACCGCCGTGGATGAGCGGACCTTCACCGTCCCCGGCACCCGGCCGCGGCCCTTCACCGTGACGGTGGAACCGGACCTGTCCAACGCCGGCCCGTTCCTGGCCGCCGCCGCGGTCACCGGCGGCGCCGTCCGCATCCCGCGCTGGCCCGCGGAGACCACCCAGATCGGGCAGCGCTGGCGGCGCCTCCTCCCGGCGTTCGGCGCCCAGGTGGAGTTCACCCCGGACGCGCAGGACCCTTCCCACGGAGTCCTCGAGGTCCGCGGCGGCCGGGACGCCTCCGGTACCCCGCTCCTCACCGGAGCCGGCGAGGTCCCGGACACCGCGGAGCTGGCCCCCACCGTGGCCGCCCTCGCCGTGCTCGCGGACGGCCCGACGCAGCTGACGGGCATCGGGCACCTGCGCGGACACGAGACCGACCGCCTGGCCGCCCTCACGGCCGAGGCCGCCTGCTTCGGCGTGACGGTCGCCGAGGGCGTCGACCGTCTGGACTTCCCCGGTCGCGGGGCCGCCGGGGACCTGAGGCCGGCGGAGGCCCAGACCTACCACGACCATCGGATGGCCACGTTTTGCGGCCGTCGTCGGGCTTGCGGTGCCCGGCACCAGGGTGAGGGACGTGGCCACGACCGCCAAGACCATGCCGGACTTCCCGGCGATGTGGGAGGCGCTGGTGCGCCGAGAGGAGGCCTGAGTGGGCCGTCGAGTGGACCCGAACGCCTGGGACGAGTCGCATGTGCGGGTGCGGCCGAACAAGAAGGGCTCCCGGCCGCGCACCAAGCGGCGGCCGAAGCACGAGGACGCGCAGATCGCCATGGTGACCACCGTGGACCGCGGCCGCTACACCGTCTCCCTGGACGGCCAGGACGCCCTGGTCACCGCCATGCGCGCCCGGGAGCTGCGCCGCAACCCGATCGCCACCGGGGACCGGGTGGCCGTCGTCGGGGACGTGTCCGGGCAGGAGGGCACCCTCGCACGGATCGTGCGCATCGAGGAGCGCGAGACCGTGCTGCGCCGCTCCGCGGACGACTCGGACGCCGTGGAGCGCGTGGTGGTGGCCAACGCGGACACCCTGGTGATCATGGTGGCCGCGGCGAACCCGGAGCCGCGCACCGGCTTCATCGACCGCGCCCTGGTGGCCTGCTACGACGCCGGCATCCACCCGCTGCTGCTCATCACCAAGACGGACCTGAAGGACCCGGCGGACCTGGTCCGCCACTACGAGGCCCTGGACCTGGAGGTCATGACCTCCGGCGCCTCCGTGTTCGGGCAGGAGACCGGGGACACCAATCTGGACGTCTCGTTCGTGGACCGGGTGGCCGAGCGCCTGCGCGGGCACACCGCCGCCTTCGTGGGCCCCTCGGGCGTCGGCAAGTCCACCCTGCTGAACGCCCTCACCGGCGCCGAGCGCGCCACCGGGCACGTCAACGCCGTCACCGGGCGCGGCCGCCACACCTCCTCCTCCGCGCTGGCCGTGCGCCTGCCGGACGCGGACGGCACTCCTATGCCGGACACCTGGGTGGTGGACACCCCCGGCATCCGCTCCTTCGGCCTGGGCTGGGTGGAACCGGACCGCGTGGTCGAGGCCTTCGACGACCTCTCCGGCGCCCTCGCCGACTGCCAGCCCGGCTGCACCCACCTGCGCAAGGACGGCGACTGCGGGCTGGACCCGTGGGTCGAAGCCGGGAAGGCCGGAGCCGCCGGCCCCCACCGTCTCGAGTCACTGCGCCGGCTGCTGGCCAACCGGGCCGGTGCCTCCGAGCCGGGCTCGGAGTCCTCGGAGGCGCCGCAGGAGGGCTGAGCGGCCGAGATCGGCCCGGAGCGGGCCGGACAGGATAGCGTGGGGCCCATGGAGAGCACCGGAGCCGACACCACCGCCCCCGCCGCCGGCAATCCTGCCCAGCGGGAGCACAAGGACCACACGGACGACCTGCGGCTGGCCCACATGCTCGCGGACAACGTGGACTCGCTCACGATGTCCCGGTTCAGGTCCCTGGACCTCGAGGTGTCCACGAAGCCGGACCTGACACCGGTCTCGGACGCGGACACCGCGGCCGAGGAGGCCATCCGCTCCGCCCTGTCCCGGGCCCGCGCACGGGACGGCATCCTGGGCGAGGAGTTCGGCGAGACCGAGGGCCGCGACGGCCGCACCTGGGTGATCGACCCCATTGACGGCACCAAGAACTTCGTGCGCGGCGTCCCCGTGTGGGCCACGCTGATCGCGCTGCTGGAGGACGGCGAGCCGGTGCTCGGCGTGGTCTCCGCTCCGGCCCTGCACCGCCGCTGGTGGGCCGCGAACGGCCAGGGCGCCTTCGCCGGCACCTCCCTGACCCGCGCCGAGCGCATCCGCGTCTCCGGCGTCTCCGACCTCTCAGACGCCTCCCTGTCCTTCTCCTCGCTCGAGGGCTGGCGCGAGCGCGGCCAGATCCGCCCGTTCCTGGAGCTGACCTCGGACGTGTGGCGGGTGCGCGCCTTCGGCGACTTCTGGTCCTACATGCTGCTGGCCGAGGGCGCCGTGGACATCGCGTGCGAGCCGGAGCTGGCCCTGCATGACATGGCAGCCCTGGTGCCGATCGTGCGCGAGGCCGGCGGACGCTTCACCTCCCTGGACGGCCGTGAAGGACCGCACGGCGGCAACGCCCTGGCCACCAACGGCCTGCTGCATGACGAGGTGCTGGGCCGCCTGCGCGCCGATGGCTGAGCAGGCCCGCCCGGGCTCCTCCCGTCCGGGCTCCTCTCGTCCAGGCTCCTCTCGTCCGGGCTCCGCCTCCTCCGTCCCGACGACGGCCGCCCGCCGCCTGTCCGGACCCGTGGTCCTGTGGGTGGGCCTCGGCGGCGCCGTGGGGGTGCTGCTCAACGCGGGGACGCATGCGCTGGCGGACGCCGCGGGCGCGGCGCTGCTCGGCACGACCTGGGGACGACGCCCGGCATGGTCCTGACGAACCTGCTCGGCGCCTTCCTGCTCGGTCTCCTCAACGGCCGCGCCCGTACCGCGCCGGCCCCGTGGGACCCGCGGATCACGGCGGCCCTGGGCACCGGCCTGCTGGGCGCCTACACCTCGTTCAGCGCCCTGGCCGCGCTGCTCGGCTCCCCGTTCACCACCGCCCTGACGGTCGGTCTGGCGCGGACCGCCCCGGGGAAGTCGTCGCCTCGTTCGTCCTGGGCCTGCTCCTGGTGGTCCTGCTCGCCGCGGCGGCACCCTCTGCGCCTGGG
>NZ_JBNFOB010000054.1:0-11276 GCF_057364565.1 Micrococcus sp. LASM2_SD2
CGAGGAGTTCGCCTGGACGGACGCGGACTGGACCGGACCGGCCGGCGTGGAGCACGACCCGGCCGCGCCCCAGGGCGGCGGCCTGCGCGGCGCCGTCCTCTACGAGCTGCACCCGGGCACCTTCACGGCCGCCGGGACCCTGGACGCCGCGATCGACCACCTGGACGAGCTCGCCGAGCTCGGGATCACCCATGTGGAGCTGCTGCCCGTCAACAGCTTCGGCGGCGCACGGAACTGGGGCTACGACGGCGTCGGCTGGTACGCCGTGGACGAGTCCTACGGCGGCCCGGACGCCTACCGCCGCTTCGTGGACGCCGCCCATGCGAAGGGCCTGGCCGTGGTGCAGGACGTGGTCTACAACCACCTCGGCCCCTCCGGGAACTACCTCGGCGTCTACGGCCCCTACCTCTCCGCGGACACCGGCTGGGGAGACGGCCCCAACCTGGACGGCCCGGACTCGGACGAGGTGCGCCGGTACATCCTGGACAACGTCCGCCTCTGGCTGCAGGACATGCATGTGGACGGACTCCGCCTGGACGCCGTCCACGCCCTGCGGGACTCCCGCGCCGTGCACCTGCTCGAGGAGATGGCCGCGCTGGCGGACGAGCTGTCCGCGCAGCAGGGCCGGCCGCTGCCGCTCATGGCCGAGTCGGACCTGAACGACGCCGCCTTCGTCACCCCGCGGAGCCGCGGCGGTCTCGGCCTGGCCGCCCAGTGGAACGACGACGTCCACCATGCGATCCACGTGGCCACCACGGGGGAGACCCACGGCTACTACGCCGACTTCGCCGCCCCCGGCGCCCTGGCCAAGACCGTGGAGGCCGGGTTCTTCCACGACGGCACCTTCTCCAGCTTCCGCGGCCACGACCACGGCCGCCCCGTGCCCGAGGACCTCCCCAACCACGTGTTCGTCGCCTCGATCCAGAACCACGACCAGGTGGGCAACCGCGCCGCCGGCGACCGCACCGCGGCCGCCCTGTCCGAGGGCTCCCTGGCCGCCGCGGCCGCGCTGCTGCTCACCGGCCCGGCCACCCCCATGCTGTTCATGGGGGAGGAGTTCGCCGCGTCCGCGCCCTTCCCCTTCTTCACCGCCCACCACGAGCCCGAGCTCGCCGAGAGTGTCCGGCAGGGCCGCCGCCGCGAGTTCGCCGAGCACGGCTGGGACGAGTCCCTCGTGCCGGACCCGCAGGACCCGGCCACGCGCGACTCCGCCGTGCTGGACCGCGCCGAGGCCGCCGAAGGCCGCGGCGCCCGCCTCCGGGGCACGTATCGGGAGCTCATCCGGCTGCGCCGGACGTTGCCGCACCTGACCGACCCGCGCCGGGATGCCACCTCCGTGCAGACCGCCGCGGACGAACGCTGGGTGCGCTGGGACCGCCGGGTGTCCACCGGAGGCGACGGGTCCGTCGTCGTGCTCCTGGCGGCGCTGGGGAGGAGCCGATGCCGCTGCCGGCGGATCTGGCCGGCGCCCCGATGCTCGCCGGCCATGACGACGACGGCCCCGCTCGCCGCGGTGCCCGACGTCCTCTCCGCCCCGGGGTTCGTCCTGGTGCAGGCTGGCGCCGCCGACTGACGGCGGGGCGGTGCGTCAGGCGTCGTCAGAGGCGAAGGGCGTGGGGATCGCCTTGAGCATGGTGGTGGTCGGGTGCAGGACCAGGGCGTCCTCGTCTCGGCGGGTGCGCAGGATCTGGGCGATGTAGTCCTCCACCGCCTCCCAGAACGTCACGTCCCGCTCCAGCCGCTCGGCCAGGTACCAGCGGTGCTCCAGCACCTGGTGCATGATCTCCGCCGGCTCCAGCTTCAGGCGCAGGTCCTGCGGGACCCGGCGGGACAGCGGCTCGAAGACCTCCACCAGCCAGCGGTGCGCCGCCTCGGACTCCGAGGCGCCGGGATAGACGGCCTGGCGGCGGGACTCGATGTCCTGCAGCAGCCGTCGGGCCTGGTTCTCCTGCACGTCCAGCCCGGTGAGCTGCATGAGCCGGCGGTGGTGGTGGCCCGGGTCCACCACCTTGGGCTGCAGGACCAGGCGGGCACCGTCGTCCACCGGGCGCAGGGCGTACTCCTCCACGTCGAAGCCGAGCTCGTTGAGCCGGCGGATGCGCTCCTCCACCTTCCACGCCTCGTCCGGGGCGAACTCCGTGTGCGCCGTCAGCTCCTCCCACAGGCGCGTGTAGGCCTCGACGAGCATCTCGGAGGTCTCGAACGGGTCCACGTCCGCGTCCGCCATGTCCCCGGCGGCCAGGTCCATCAGCTCCCCGGCCACGTTGGTGCGGGCCACCTCCAGGTCATGGGCCCGCTGCCCGTCTGAGAGCCGCTCGCGCAGCTCTCCGGTCTCCGCGTCCACCAGGTAGGCGGCGAACGCGCCGGCGTCCCGGCGGAACAGGACGTTGGACAGGGAGACGTCGCCCCAGAAGAAGCCCTCCAGGTGCAGCTGCACCATCAGCAGGGCCAGGGCGTCCATCAGCCGCACCAGGGTGGGGCGGCGCATGCGCTGGGAGAACACCGCACGGTACGGCAGGGAGAAGCGCAGGTGACGGGTCACCAGGACCGCCGGCAGGGGCTCGCCGTCCGCGTCCGTGCGGCCGGTGACCACGCCCACCGGCTCCACCGAGGGGACGTCCTTGCGCTCCAGGGCGCGCAGCAGGTGGTACTCCCGGAAGGCGAGCTCCTCGGTGGTCTCCTTCACCGCGACCGTGGCGTCGCCCAGGCGGGCGAAGCGCACCACGTGGCGGGAGATACCGCGGGGCAGGGCGGCCAGCACGGACTCCGGCCAGTCCGCCAGCGGGACGGACCACGGCAGAGTCAGCAGCTTCGCCGCCGGCCCGGAGGCGCGGCCGGGCGCCGTGATGGACAGGCCGGTTCCGGCGGTGCTGGCCATGGTGATGCTCCTTGCTGCGGCGGACGGGGGACCGGGGCGGGGCGTGACGCGCGCGGACCCGGACACCGATCCTCCCAGACGTGGCAAGTATGCTCACTGTCCAGACCACCCTGCTGACGGCCGATGCCGTCCTGTGCACCGCCGTGTGCCCGGGCCCGGAGGCCGGCGGGGACGCAGCAGAGTACACCCGTCCCTCAAGGAGGACCCGTGGCCACGAACAACTCCCGGAAGACGAAGGCCGAGCGCGTGGCCGACTCCCGCGCCCGCGCCCGTCAGATGCAGGAGCAGCAGCGCCGCAAGGAGCGCCGCAACCGCCGTCTCGCCATCTGGGGCACGATCGGTGCGATCGTGCTCGTGGTGGCCCTCGTGATCGCCTTCGTGCTCACCCGCGGCTCTCAGGACATCCCGGACCAGGGCCAGGCGGCCTCCGCCGCGAACCAGCAGGGCGGTGTGACCCTGACCGGCCCCACCGAGCTCGGGGAGCCGGCCGAGAAGCTCGGCGACGAGGTGGACGCCTCCGCCGTCCAGGTCCCGGAGGAGCCCGCGCAGGAGCAGCCGGAGTCCATCCCGGGCGCCGAGGAGCCCGCCGACGGCGAGCCGGCCCAGATCGTGGTCTACGCGGACTTCAACTGCTCGCACTGCTACGAGTTCGAGCAGTCCAACGCTGACTACCTGGAGGGCCTGCTGGACGAGGGCAAGGCGACCGTCGAGTACCGCATGGTCGGGTTCCTGGACAACCCGGGCAGCGGCAACTACTCCTCCCGTGCCGCCGCCGCGTCCTACTGCGTGGCCGACGAGGCCCCTGAGGCCTACGACCGCTTCGTGACCGACGTGTTCGCCACCTTCGCCGAGAAGCAGGGTCAGGGCCTGTCCGACGAGGAGCTCGCCTCCACCGCTTCGGACGCCGGCGCGGACATCTCCTCCTGCGTGGAGGACAAGACCTACCGCCCGATGGTGAAGTACACGACCGCCAAGGCCCAGGAGGCCGGCGTGCGCGGCACCCCGACCGTCTTCGTCAACGGCAAGAACTGGGCTGTGGACGGCAAGGACCAGTCCTTCCAGGAGTTCACCGACGCCCAGATCGAGGGCAAGTGATCTCCGCCGGGGCGCGCTGACCGCGGGTGCGCAGGACGGGCCGTCCTGAGCGCCCCGGCGACGGCGGTCGCACCCGGTACGCTGAGTGGACCCGCCGACGCGTTCGGCGGGTCCGCTGCGCCTCCTTAGCTCAGCTGGCCAGAGCATCTGTCTTGTAAACAGAGGGTCACCGGTTCGAATCCGGTAGGGGGCTCGCACAGGCGAAGGTCCCCCGGAACCGAGGTTCCGGGGGACCTTCGTCGTGTGGCCGCCGGTGAGGCGGACGGCTCGGGCGCGGTGCCGTCGTCGGGAGGCGCCCGGCCCCGAGGGGGACTCAGCGGAAGGCGGAGACGCCGGTGAGGGCGCGGGCCACGATCAGCGAGTTGATGGCGTAGGTGCCCTCGTAGGAGTAGATGGCCTCGATGTCGTTCATGACCTTCGTCATCTCGTAGTCGGCGACGATGCCATTGCCCCCCAGGGCGTCGCGGCCCAGCGCGGCCGAGGAGCGGGCCAGGCGGGTGGAGGTCGACTTCGCGGCGGCCGCGTGCATCATCACCAGGTCCCCGGCCTCGCCGAGGCGCGCGATCTGGCGCATCATGCCGGCCGAGGCCATGAGGTTGCCGGCGATCTCCGCGATGTGCTGCTGGATGATCTGGAAGCCGGCCAGCGGCTTGCCGAACTGCTCTCGCTCCAGGGCGTAGGAGCGGAGGATGTCGAACACGGCCTGTTGGGCGCCGACGCCCTGCCAGCCCACCCAGGCGCGGGAGGCCAGGAGCAGGTCGTTGGCCTGGGCGAAGGTGGTGGCGCCCGGCAGCAGGGCGTCCTCGCCCACCTTCACGTCGTCGAACACGATGTCCGCGTTCTGCATGATCTTCAGGCCGGTCTTGTGCTCGATCTTGGTGGCTCTGTAGCCCGGGTTGTCCGTGGGCACGAGGAAGCACTTGATCTGCCCGTCCGCGGTGTCCCGCGCCCAGACCAGGGCGATCTGGCCCAGGGTGCCGGCGCCGATCCAGCGCTTGGCGCCGCGGATGGTCCAGCCGTCCTCGGTGCGCTCGGCGGTGGTGGCCAGGCCGCCGGCGATGTCCGAGCCGTGCTCCGGCTCGGTGAGGCAGAACGCGCCGATGGCCTCCAGGGCCTCGAGCTTCGGCAGCCACTCGGACTTCTGCTCCTCCGAGCCGAGGTGCGCGATGGTGCCCACGATCAGCTCGTTGTGGATGCCCACGAGCGCGGACAGGGACAGGTCCACGCGGGCGATCGCTGCGTGCGCAAGACCCTGGAAGAGCGCGGAGGAGCCGTCCGTGAAGATCTTTCCCAGCCCCAGGGCGCCGAGGCCCGGGAGCAGGTCCGGGACGAACTCGTCACGGGTCCACGGCTCGATCACGGCCGGGCGCACCACGGTCTGCAGGTGCTCCTCGATCTGTTCCAGGCGGGTGCGCTCCTCGGCGGAGAGCTCGGCGCGCAGGTCGAGCAGGTCGGGGGTGGGCAGGTCGGCGGCGGTCTGGGACATCGTCCTCTCCTTCGGTGTGCGAGGGCACCGCGCGGGCGCGGTGCGGGTTCTTCCTCAGGGTGCTGCGGGTCACGCTGCTGCGGGGTCCGGGCCCCCTCCCGGTGAATCGCCGTTCACTGAGTGGAACAGTCTTCCGCGTGACCTGGATCACGCCTATGGTGGGGACGACTGAAAGCCCGATGTTCCGATCATTGTACGTCCACAGAGAGGTTCCACGATGACTGTGACCGACCAGCTCCGCTCTGCCCGCGACCTCCTCGTGCGGCACCAGCAGGACTACGACGCGGCCCGCCGCGAGTTCGAGTGGCCCCGCTTCACCGAGTTCAACTTCGCCACGGACTGGTTCGACCGGCTCGCCGAGGACCCGCAGCGCGGGCAGACCGACGCCCTCGTCATCGTGGAGGAGGACGGCAGCGTGCTGCGCCGCACCTACGCGGAGCTCTCGGCGTCCTCCAAGCAGGTCGGCGCCTGGCTGCAGCAGTCCGGTGTGCAGCGCGGCCACCGCCTGATCCTCATGCTGGACAACCAGGTCGAGCTCTGGGAGACCATGCTCGCCTGCATCCGCATCGGCGCCGTCATGGTCCCCACCACCACCCAGATGACCGCGGTGGACCTGCAGGACCGCGTGGACCGCGCCGAGGCCCGCTGGGCCGTGGCCGACGCCAAGAACCTGGCGAAGTTCCAGGACGTGGAGGGCGAGTGCACCCTCATCCACGTCCCCGGCCACTACGCCTCCGAGGCCGAGAAGGCGGCGCCGGAGGTCTCCGGCCGCACCGTCCTGTCCTACGCGGACGCCTACGCCGTGGACGCCGAGCCGACCCTTCAGGAGCCCACCGCCGCGGACGAGACGCTGCTGCTGTACTTCACCTCCGGCACCACCTCCAAGCCCAAGCTGGTGGAGCACACCCACACCTCCTACCCGGTGGGCCACCTCTCGACCATCTACTGGATCGGCCTGCAGCCCGGCGACGTGCACCTGAACGTGGCCTCCCCGGGCTGGGCCAAGCACGCCTGGTCCAACGTGTTCGCCCCCTGGCTGGCTGAGGCCACGATCTTCGTGCTCAACTTCGGCAAGTTCGAGGCCGGCACGCTCATGAAGGCCATGGCCGAGGGCGGCGTGACCAGCTTCTGCGCTCCGCCCACCGTGTGGCGCATGCTCATCAAGGCGGACCTGACCCAGCTGGCGACCCCGCCGAAGAAGGCGATCTCCGCCGGCGAGCCGCTCAACGCGGAAGTCATCGACCAGGTGCAGCAGGCCTGGGACGTCACCATCCGGGACGGCTTCGGCCAGACCGAGACCACCCTGCAGATCGCCAACACCCCGGGCGCGCGCATGAAGATCGGCGGCATGGGCCGCCCGCTGCCCGGCTACGAGATCGTCCTCATCGACCCGCTGACCGGGCAGGAGGCGGACGAGGGCGAGATCTGCGTGAAGCTCGATCCCCGCCCTGTGGGCGTGCTGAAGTCCTACTTCGGCAATCAGGAGAAGACGGACGAGGTCTTCCGCGACGGCGTCTACCACACCGGTGACATCGCCTCGAAGGACGAGCAGGGCGTCTACACCTACGTGGGCCGCGCCGACGACGTCTTCAAGTCCTCGGACTACAAGGTGTCCCCGTTCGAGCTCGAGTCCGTCCTGGTGGAGCACCCGGCCGTCATGGAAGGCGCGATCGTCCCGACCCCGGACGAGATGCGCCTGGCCGTGCCCAAGGCCTTCGTGACCCTCGCCGCCGGCTACGAGCCCACCGAGGAGACCGCCCGCGAGATCCTGCAGTACACGGTCACCAAGCTGCCGCCGTACAAGCGGATCCGCCGCATCGAGTTCCGCGAGCTGCCGAAGACCATCTCCGGCAAGGTGCGCCGCGTGGAGCTGCGCTCCGAGGAGGTCGCCCGCCACGGCGGCGAGCAGGTCGGCGGCGTCGAGTACCGCGAGGAGGACCTGGGCATCAAGCGCCCCCAGCGCTGACCCACGGTCCACGACGACGGGCCCGCACCTGACGCTGTCAGGTGCGGGCCCGTCGTCGGGAAGGGGGAAGGGCCATCAGGCCTGCTTCCACTCGGGCTTGCGCTTCTCGGCGAAGGCGCCCATGCCCTCCTTCTGGTCCGCGGTGGCGAACAGTGAATGGAAGATGCGGCGCTCGTGGACGATGCCCTGCTGCAGGGTCGTCTCGAAGGCGGCCGCGACGGCCTCCTTGGCCATCTGCGCGGACGGCTTGGAGAACGCGGCGATCTTCTGCGCGACCTCGCGGGCCTCGTCCTGGACCTTCTCGTCCTCCACCAGGCGGGAGACGAGGCCGATGCGCTCGGCCTCCTCGCCGTCCACCTGACGGCCGGTGAGCACCATGTCCATGGCCTTGGCCTTGCCCACGGAGCGGGTCAGGCGCTGCGAGCCGCCCATGCCCGGGATGACGCCGAGCTGGATCTCCGGCTGGCCGAAGCGGGTGCCCGGGCCGGCGATCAGCACGTCGGCCATCATCGCCAGCTCGCAGCCGCCGCCGAGGGCGTAGCCGGTCACGGCAGCCACGACAGGGGTGCGGACGCGGCCCAGGCGCTCCCACGCCTGGAACCAGTCCGAGGCGTACATCTGGGTGAAGGACCGGTCCTTCATCTCCTTGATGTCCGCGCCGGCCGCGAACGCCTTGGGGGAGCCCAGCAGCAGGATCGCGCCGACCTCTGGGTCCATGTCGAAGGCCTCGGCGGCCTCGACCACGGCGTTCATGGTGGCCTCGTTGAGGGCGTTGAGCGCCTTCGGGCGGTTCAGGGTGATGACCCCGACCCGACCGTCGGTCTCCGCCAGGATCACGGGCTCGTCAGCGGTGGTCTTCTCGGTCACGCGTTGTCCTCCTTGGACTCGAGGGTGGCCGACGCCTGGTCGGCACGGACGGTCTCGATGATGCCGGAGAAGTCCTTCCGGGCGCCATCGCCGGCGGCGTAGGCCTGGTAGAGGCGCTGACTGGTGCGGCCCAGCACGGCGTCCACGTTCTCGCGGTCCAGGGCGGACAGGGCCAGACCCAGGTCCTTCGCCATCAGCGCACCCATGAAGCCGCCGTCGAAGCCCCGGTTGGCCGGGGAGGCCGGCACGGGCCCGGGACCGGGCAGTTCACGTTCACGGACCAGCACTGGCCGGTGGAGGTGCTCATGACGTCGTACTGGACCTGCGGGTCCAGGCCCAGGCGCTCGCCCAGCACGAACGCCTCGGCGGCGCCGATCTGGGTGATCGCCAGCATCATGTTGTTGCAGATCTTCGCGGCCTGGCCCATGCCGTGGTCGCCGCAGTGGACGATCTTCGCGCCCATGATCCGCAGCAGCGGCTCGACCCGGTCGAACCCGGCCGGCTCGGCACCGACCATGAAGGCCAGCGTGCCGTTCTGGGCGCCCACCACGCCGCCGGAGACCGGGGCGTCCACGGCGTCGAAGCCGGCCTCCTTCGCCATCTGCGCGGCCTCCTGGGCCTCGGCGATGTCGATGGTGGAGCAGTCCACGAACAGCGTGTCCGCCTTCGCGGCGGCCAGCAGACCCTCGGAGCCGTCGGAGCCGGCGTAGGTCTGCTTCACCAGCTGCCCGTTCGGCAGCATCGTGATGACCACGTCCACGTCCCGCACGGCGTCCGCACCGGTCTCGGCGATCTGCACGCCGGCGGCGCGGGCGGTCTCCACGGCCTCCGGCACCGGGTCGAAGCCGGTGACCTGCACGCCGGCCGCCACCAGGTTCGCGGCCATCGGGCCGCCCATGTTGCCCAGGCCCAGGAAGGCCACCCGGCGGGCGTCCTCCGGGACCACCACGTTCTCGGTGTTCTCGCTCATCTCGGATTCCTCCTCGGCGGTCTGCGGGTCAGGAGCCCTCGGGCATCACGAACGAGGCGCCGGCACGGATGCCGGAGGGCCAGCGCGTGGTGACCGTCTTGGTCTTGGTGTAAAACTTCAGGCCGTCGGTGCCGTACTGGTTCAGGTCGCCGAAGCCGGAGGCCTTCCAGCCGCCGAAGGAGTAGTAGGCGATCGGCACCGGGATCGGCACGTTCACGCCGACCATGCCGACGTTCACGCGGGTGGAGAAGTCACGGGCGGTGTCCCCGTCACGGGTGAAGATCGAGACGCCGTTGCCGAACTCGTGCTCGGACGGCAGGCGCAGGGCCTCCTCGTAGTCCTTCGCGCGCAGCACGCAGAGCACCGGGCCGAAGATCTCCTCCTTGTAGATGCGCATGTCCTCGGTGACCCGGTCGAACAGGGTCGCGCCCACGTAAAAGCCGTTCTCGTGACCCTCCACGGTGGCACCGCGGCCGTCCACGAGCAGGTCAGCGCCCTCGTCCACGCCGGCCTGGATCAGGCCCTCGATGCGCTCCTTGGCCTGCGCGGTGACCACGGGGCCGAAGTCGGCGCCCTCGT
The DNA here is from genome assembly GCF_057364565.1 of Micrococcus sp. LASM2_SD2. Taxonomy (NCBI): domain Bacteria; kingdom Bacillati; phylum Actinomycetota; class Actinomycetes; order Micrococcales; family Micrococcaceae; genus Micrococcus; species Micrococcus sp. LASM2_SD2. The sequence continues at coordinate 9,842 of NZ_JBNFOB010000054.1, forward strand.
CGTCCGAGGCGCCCATCTTCAGGCCCTCCATGCGCTCCCGGAGCTTGGCGATCAGCCGGTCCGCGGTCTCCTCGCCCACCGGCACGGCCACGGAGATCGCCATGCAGCGCTCGCCGGCGGAGCCGAAGGCGGCGCCGATCAGACCGTCCGCCGCCTGGTCCAGGTCCGCGTCCGGCATGATCACGAGGTGGTTCTTCGCGCCGCCGAAGCACTGGGCGCGCTTGCCCAGGGCGGTGGCGTGGGAGTAGATCGACTGGGCGATCGGGGTGGAGCCCACGAAGGCCACGGCCTGGACGGACTCGTGCTCGATCAGAGCGTCCACGGCGTCCTTGCCGCCGTTGACCACGTTGACGGCACCGGCCGGGATGCCGGCCTCGACGGCCAGCTCGGCCAGGCGCACCGGGACGGAGGGGTCGCGCTCCGAGGGCTTCAGCACGATGGTGTTGCCGGCGGCCAGGGCGCAGCCGGCCTTCCACAGCGGGATCATCGCCGGGAAGTTGAACGGGGTGATGCCGGCGACCACGCCGAGTGGCTGGCGGATGGAGTGCACGTCCACGCCGCGGCCGGCCTCGGAGGAGAACTCGCCCTTGAGCAGGTGCGGGGCGCCGGCGGCGAACTCCACGACCTCCACGCCGCGCTGGATGTCTCCGTGGGCGTCCGGCACGGTCTTGCCGTGCTCGCGCGCGATGGCGCGGGCCAGCTCGTCCGCGTTGGCGTTGATGAGGCGGACCCACTCCAGCAGCGCGCGGGCGCGGCGCTGCGGGTTGGTGGTGGCCCAGGTCTGGAAGGCCTTCTGGGCCGACTCCACGGCCTGGGCCACACGCTCGGCGCCGCCGAGCGAGACCTGGGCGGACACCTCGCCGGTGGCAGGGGTGAAGACGTCCTGCGTCGGCTCGCCGGTGCCCTCGACGCGCTGTCCGTCGATGAAGTGGGGGATCAGGGTGGTCATGGTTCGCCGTCCGTTCTGCTCGTCCATGAGCGTTCGATTCCGGAAGATCTGAGGCGGCCGAGGCACTCGCTCCGCACCGCGGAGTCGGGGTGTGGGCCACGTCTCAGGACGACCATACGCCCTCATGTCGCCCAAAACACTTTTATGTCCAACTTTCTGTCATCAGGGTCCGTCCGGCACCTTCGTGCGGCCCCGTGGCCGAAGGTGCCGGACATGGGCCGATCGTGCCGGGGGCAGGCACCATCGGACGAGGTTTCGAGACCATCGTCCAGGAAGGATCCGATCGGCTTCCAGCCCATGTCAGGAGCCCCTAGTGTCGCCTCCATCACCGGTGAGCCGAGGGGAATTGAGCGCTGCGTCGGTGGACACCCATCATCATCGTCAACAGGAGAACCACCATGGTGAATCCGACCCTGACCGAGCGCGGCCCGACCCGCCGCCTCGGCGCCACCCTGGCCGCCGCCGTCGTCGCCGGCTCCGCCCTCG
>NZ_JBNFOB010000055.1:0-11268 GCF_057364565.1 Micrococcus sp. LASM2_SD2
GGCCGGCGGCGGGGAGCAGGAAACGGTCCGGGTCTGCGGCGAAGACGCCGTCGCCCGGGTCGGCGTAGCGGCCGTCGCCGGAGTCCGGGGCGAGGCCGGCGCGCACCGGGTCGCGTTCGGGATCCAGGATGTCCTTGACCACGGTCACGCAGATCCAGATCACCGCCGCCATGTGCAGCACGATCCCGGAGCCGTACCACAGCGGGATCCACAGCGCGTCCTGGCCGAACGTGCCGGAGGAGGTGATGCGGGCCGACTCCATCCAGACGCCGCCCCAGTGGTAGACCTCGATCGCCTGCCAGATCCAGAACGTCCTCCAGCGCGGGCTGGCGAGCACCACGAGCGGGATCAGCCACATCACGAACTGCGGCGAGTACACCTTGCCGAGCAGCAGAAACGCGGCCACGATCAGCAGGCACAGCTGCGCCATCCGCGGGCGGTGGCGGCTGGACAGGCCGAGGTAGGCCACGCCGGCGCAGCAGAGCGCGAACAGGCCGTTGGAGACCAGGGAGAAGGTCTCGCCGGACCAGCCGGTCCACCCGAACGCGAGCCACATGGAGGAGAAGGACACCGGGCGGTCGCCGGAGAACGTGTAGAAGCGGGACCACTGGTCGAAGGCCGTGAGCATGAACGGCACGTTCACCGCGAGCCACGTGACCACGGCGACCCCGAGCACGGTGAAGAACCTTCCCAGCCTCAGGGTGCGGATCGCCAGGACGAGGATGGCGCCGAGGAAGAACAGCGGATACAGCTTCATGGCGGCGCCGAGACCGAGGAGGACGCCGGAGAGGACCGTGCGGCCCTGGGACCACGTCCACAGGGCCAGGGCGGCCAGCATGACCGCCCACAGGTCCCAGTTGAGCATGGAGGTGAGAACGATCCCCGGAGCCAGGGCGACCAGCAGGGCGTCCTTCGAACGGTGCCGCGCGGTGAAGGCCGTGGCGACCACGACGACGATCCAGCACAGGACCACGCCGACCGCGTTGACGTCGAAGTACGCGACCGTGCGCTCTTCGACGGACCCGCCGCCCGGGACCAGCCAGCTCGTCACACCGGCCACCACCGCCAGCAGGGCGGGGTACTCCATCCACTTCTCCTCCGGCAGCGGGGTGTAGAAGGGGAAGTAGCCGTCGGCCAGACCGCGCGTGGGGTACAGCTGGGCGAAGTCGGAGTAGCACATGTGCAGGTGCACGTCCGGCACGCCCCAGCCGTGCAGGCGGCACCACTGCTTGGACAGGAAGGCTGCCACGGCGCAGATCAGGGTGAGGCCGACCAGCACGGCGATCCACTTCGACCGCGGCGCGGTCTGTCCGGGGACGGAATGGCTCACTGAGGACTCCTGGGAAGGGGACGGGAGGCGGGACCGGTCCGGGCCCGCCTCGAGGCTATCGCGGGCGTCAGCGGGACGGCGTTGTCGGCACGATGCGCCGCGGGAGGCACCGGCGCCGGCTCGATCTGCTCGGCCGCACGGCCGCGGGACGGGAAGAGCCTGCTCGTGTGCGGGTCCGCCAGCACGATCCAGGCGGTCATCGTGAGGCAGGCGACGGCCGTGCAGATCCGGACCACGAGCAGCGGCACCCATTGCGACACGGCGAGCTGGTCCACCACACCCACCACGGTCAGGGCGAGGACCGCCGCGATGCTCACCCATCCCAGCCAGCGCGGGTGGTTCCCCCGGCCCGGCAGGGAGCACGCTGCCAGGGGCAGGACCCACAGCAGGTACCAGGGCTGCACGATGGGTGCCAGCACGATGGCGACGAGCAGCACGGCCGCGGCGGTGGCCACCGGGTCCGCCGGACGTCGCCGCAGCGCGCACCAGGCCGTGTATCCGAGGGCCGCGAGGGTGCCTGCGGTGTAGAACCACCCCGCGGCCACCCGGGCGGGGATGTCCGCGGCCACGTCCACGAGGGCGCCGAAGCCCAGTCCGAGCAGCCCGAACGGCGCGTAGGGGAACGCCGCGTCGCCGCTGGTGAGCATCGCGTGCACCCAGCCGAAACCCAGTCCGGTGGCCGCGCCGATCAGGCCCAGTACGGCCAGCGTCAGCAGGCCCGTGGTGAGCCAGGGGCCGACCCGGCGGCGACGGGACAGCCCCTCGCCGCTGCGGAAGGGCCGCCATCCCGTGGGCAGCAGCAGGGCGGCGAAGGGCAGGGCCAGTGCGGTCAGCGGCTTGATGGCCACGGACAGGGCGATCAGCAGCAGTCCGGCCAGGGCGGCGTGCCGACGGCGGGGCTCCCGGACCAGCAGGACGAAGCCGGCCAGCAGCAGGCCGATCATCAGGGCGTCGTTGTGGACGCCGGCGATCATGTAGAGCAGGAACAGCGGGTTCGCCACCACGAGCCAGACCGCCCAGTCCGGGTCTCGGCCCGCCGCCGCGGCGAGCCGGGGCACCGCCCACAGACACAGGCCGAGACCGGCCACGGCGATCGTGCGGAACAGGAGCACCGCGATGTCCGGCACTCCCCCGCTGACCCGCCAGATCCCCTCCGCGAGGCCGAGGAACAGCGGCCCGTAGGGGCTCGGTGACTCCGCCCAGATGGAGTCGGCGCCGTACATGAACCAGCCGGGCAGCTGGGACACCCCGTCCGTGTACGGGTCCAGGCCGGCGGCGACCATGCGGCCCTGCTGCAGGTAGGAGAAGACGTCGCGGGAGAAGATCGGAACGCAGACGAGCATCGGTGCGGTCCACCACCAGACCGCCCTGCGCACTGCCACACCGTGTGTCGACCAGCGCCCCGAGACCTGCTGGCCCAGACGCAGCCAGGACCGCACCAGCAGCAGGCAGCCCACGGCGAGCAGCAGCGCGAAGGCGAGTGCGGCCGGCAGGTCCAGCCGCACCAGCTGGAACAGCCTCAGACGCGAGAGGAACGCCTCGGGGACGGACGGCATCCAGCCCACCCCGAGCGAGCCGACCACGACCAGCAGGGAGGCCAGGGTGCCCTGGCGCAGCGCGGAGTAGGGGTCCCGATCATGGGACGGGAGGAGCCAGCCGATGCCGGGCAGCCGGGCCACCCGCGCGCGCAGGCGGAGAAGCCGGGCGTCCGGACCGGCGGCCGGGACCGACGCAGGCGACGACCTCTCCGGGGTCATCGGTCCTCATCGGCACGCCGGACGGCGTGGGTGGTGGTGTTCCGTCTGCCCACGAGGGCGGCCAGGGCCGGTCGCACGTGCCAGTTGTCCTTGACGAAGCGCGAGGTCTTCCTGTCGATGACCAGGATCCAGCCCAGGCAGATCGCGGACACCAGCAGGGACAGGTGTTCGACCTCCGTGGCGATGTCCAGGAACTGCCAGGTGAACAGCTGGTCGGAGGCGCCGAAGGCCAGGAAGTAGCCCACCGTGAAGACGACCCACTTGATCTGCCAGTTGTCCCGCAGGCCGATCACGGCGAAGAACGGCAGCAGCCACAGCAGATACCACGGCTGGATGATCGGAGACAGCACCACGAGCGCGGTGAAGGCCCAGGTCATCCGAGGCAGGACCCGGTCCTGCCGGCCCACGAACATGAGGATCAGCACGATGACCACCGAGATGATCCGCCCCACCCGCTTGTAGGTCTCCTCCACCTCCGAGGTGTCCCATCCGAAGAGACCGAAGACACTCTGGGTGAAGTTGTTGAGGATGCCGATCGGCGACCAGGGCACCGTGCCTGTGCCGGTGCCGAGCATGACCTCCAGCCAGCCGAAGCCGAACCCGTTGAGACGGCCCACCGCGTACATGAGGCCGAAAGAGAGGGCGGCGGTGACCCCCCACAGCACGAAACGCCGGATCCACCCGGCCGCCGGCCCGGCCCAGAGCAGGGCGATGAACGGCAGCAGCACCATGGTGATCGGCTTGATGCCGATCGAGAGCGTGGTGAGGACCACCGCGGCCAGTCCCCAGGCGACGGAGGCGACCGGCCCCTCCGCCGGCCGCGGGCGTCCGGCTCGCAGGGCACAGTAGGTTCCGGCCAGGGCGAGCCCCACCATCAGGGCGTCGTTGTGCCCCGAGGCCACGAAGGAGATGGTGAACAGCGGGTTCGCGGCCGTGATCCACTGGGCCCAGGCGCCGTTGACGTGCAGCTCCCGGCAGAGCAGCGGGACGAAGACCATCGTCAGCACCACGCCGGCGACCGCCGCGAGACGGAACAGGAAGATCGCCAGGTCCGGGTTCTCCGGCCCGGTGGCGGCGACCGCCGCCTCCTCGATCCACAGGAACACCGGCCCATAGGGTGTGCCGTCGTTGGCCCACGCTGTGTCCGTGCCGAGCTGGAACCAGTTGGACAGCGAGGAGATGCCGTCCACGTACGGGTCCTGCCCGGCGACCATCAGACGCCCCTGGCCCACATAGGCGAAGATGTCCCGGCTGAAGATGGGCAGCGCCAGCAGCTGGGGCAGGCACCAGAGGACGGTGGCGAGGTTTACGGTCCGCAGCGCGCCGGCGCCGAACGGACGGATCACCTGCCCCAGCCGCAGCCAGGCCCAGAACATCACCCAGCAGCCCAGGGTGAGCAGGACGGTGCCGAGCATCACCCCGCCCTCCTGCGTGCGGTACGGGATGAGCCACTGCCATCTGTTGATCGGCGAGGTGGAGGCGAGCCACCCGACGGAGAAGGACCCCAGCACCAGCAGCAGCGAGCCGAACGTGCCGACGATGAGCGGCAACGCCGTCCAGCCGCCGGCCTTGGGGTCGACGCGGAGTCCTCCGATGCCCACGTACTCGGGCGTGGACGAGCCGCGTGAGGGCGGGGTCAGCACATTCATGCGGCGGCTCCTCCTCCGGGGGCGCCCAGGGCGGCGGCACTCTCGTGGGTCCCGTTCCCACGGTGTCCGGGTCGGGCGTCTTCGGGTCCCGAATCTACCATCGTGACCCTGCTGGGTCCGGGTGCCCGACCGTGCCCGTCGACGGCGCGAGTAGGCTGGTCGCCGTGACCGAGACGACGAAGAACGCCGATGCCCATGCCCCGCTGGTCTGGATCGACTGCGAGATGACCGGCCTGGATCCGGTGGCCGACGACCTCGTGGAGGTCGCCGTGCTCATCACGGACTCCGAGCTCAACATCCTGGACGAGGGGATCGACTTCGTGATCCGCCCCTCCGAGGAGGCCCTCGCACAGATGGACCCGTTCGTGCGGGACATGCACACGACCTCCGGGCTGATCCGCGAGTTCGACTCCGGGCTGTCGCTCCAGGACGCCGCGGCCCGGGTGCTGGAGTACATCACCGCCCGCGTCCCGGAGCCTCGCAAGGCGCTCCTGGCCGGCAACTCCGTCGGCCAGGACAGGCTGTTCCTGAAGGCCTACATGCCCGAGGTCGTCGAGCACCTCCACTACCGGATCGTGGACGTCTCCACCGTCAAGGAGCTCGCCCGCCGCTGGTATCCCCGCGCCTACTTCCAGGCGCCGGCCAAGACCGGTGGCCACCGCGCGCTCGGCGACATCCGGGACTCCATCCAGGAGCTCCGCTACTACCGCCGTGCGGTCATGGCCCCCGCACCCGGCCCGTCCACGGAGGACGCCCGGCGGATCTCACGCGAGGTCGCCGAGTCCGCGGCACGGCCCTGACCTGGCACGACGGCCGTCGCCGCACCCGCCCCACATTCCCACGTGAGGGGGGTCACCCCGAGGATGGTCATGACCACGGCCCGGCCCGTGTATAGTTGAACCCGCTGCTTCGAGCGCTCCACCGCTCGGAGAGGCATGGTGGGCGTAGCTCAGTCGGCAGAGCGTCTGGTTGTGGTCCAGAAGGTCGCGGGTTCAATCCCCGTCGCTCACCCCACACCGAAAGGGCCCGGAACCATCACGGTTCCGGGCCCTTCTTCGTCTCACCCGGAGACGGCAGCCACCACGAGCCGAAGGAGTCCCCGCATGGCCTCGATCCGCCCCATCACCGTCTACGGCGAGCCCGTCCTGCACACCCGTGCCGCCGAGGTCGAGGTCATCGACGACGAGATCCGCACGCTGGTCGAGGACATGTACGTCACCCAGGACGCGGCCCGCGGCGTGGGCCTGGCCGCCCCGCAGGTCGGCGTCGGGCTGCGCATCTTCACGTGGACCTTCCATGACACGGGGGTGGCCCCGAACGTGGGCCACGTGATCAACCCGGTCCTGACCTACCTGTCCAAGGCGCCGCAGGAGGAGCCCGACTGGCACGAGGACTCCGAGGGCTGCCTGTCCGTGCCGGGGCTGGCCTACCCGCTCAAGCGCTCCGACCATGTGCGCCTCACCGGCCAGGACGTGGACGGCGAGCAGATCGACTTCGAGGCCCACGGCTGGTTCGCGCGCATCATGCAGCACGAGTACGACCACCTCAACGGCACCCTCTACGTCAACCGGCTCGAGGGCCGGTGGGCCCGGAAGTGGAAGCGCACCCAGCGCGCCGAGCGGATGAACGTCCCCGGCGTCACCTGGATGCCGGGCGAGGACCGTGACCCCTTCGGCCATGACGAGCTCGACGAGGACGAGGCGACCGGCCAGGCGGACTGAGCCGTCCGTCGTCGTGACGGCACACCCCCACCCCGACGACGGCCGCTCCCCTGCCGCTCCCGCCTACACCGCCGGCGCGGTGCGGCGCCTCGGAACCTCCGACGACGAGAAGGCCCCGCCCGGATTCCTCCGGGCGGGGCCTTCGTCTCAGCCGTTCAGGCGCTCAGGCGTCAGGCCTTCGGGAAGGCCGGGACGTCCTGGCCGGCCATCTTCTCGACGACGCGGACGACCTGGTGCGAGTAGCCGTACTCGTTGTCGTACCAGACGTAGAGGATGGCGTTCCTGCCCTCGTTGTTCACGAGGGTGGCGAGGCCGTCCACCACGCCGGCGCGGTCCGAGCCGACGAAGTCGGTGGACACGACCTCCGGGGAGTCCACGTAGCCGACCTGGCCGCGCAGCTCACCGGTGAGGGACTCGCGCTGCAGGCGGGCGTTCAGCTCTTCCACCGTGGTGGGCTTGTCCAGGGCCAGGTTGATGATGGCCATGGACACGTCCGGGGTGGGGACGCGGATCGCGTTGCCGGACAGCTTGCCCTGCAGCTCCGGGAGGGCCTTGGCCACGGCCTTGGCGGCACCGGTCTCGGTGATCACCATGTTCAGGCCGGCGGCGCGGCCGCGGCGGGCGCCCTTGTGGAAGTTGTCGGTGAGGTTCTGGTCGTTGGTGAACGCGTGCACGTCTCGACGTGGCCGTACTGGATGCCGTACTCGTCGTTGACGACCTTCAGCACCGGGGTGATGCCGTTGGTGGTGCAGGAGGCGGCGGACACGATGGTGTCCGAGTCCTCGATGCTGTCCGAGTTCACGCCGAACACGATGTTCTTCATGTCGCCCTTGCCCGGGGCGGTGAGCAGGACCTTCTTGGTGCCGGTGGCCTGCAGGTGCTGGGTCAGGCCCTCGACGTCGCGCCAGCGGCCGGTGTTGTCGATGACCAGGGCGTCCTTGATGCCGTACTCGGTGTAGTCCACCGTGGTCGGGTCGGACGAGTAGATGACCTGGATCTCGGTGCCGTTGGCGGTGATGACGTTGCGGTCCTCGTCCACCACGATGGTGCCGTCGAACGGGCCGTGGATGGAGTCGCGGCGCAGCAGGGAGGCGCGCTTGACGAGGTCGTCGTCCGAGTTCTTGCGGACCACGATGGCGCGCAGGCGCAGCTTGGAGCCGCCGCCGGCGTGGGACAGGAGGATGCGGGCCAGGAGGCGGCCGATGCGGCCGAAGCCGTAGAGCACGACGTCCTGGGTCTCGCCGAGGCCCTCGCCGGCCTTGCCCTTGACGTCCGCGAACTCGGCGTCGAGGAACGCCTGCAGGTCCTGGCCGGACTCCTTGTGCTTGCGGGCCAGCTTGGCCAGGTCCACGGTCGCGGCACCCAGGTCCATGCCGGCCATGGCCTCGACCAGCGGGTAGGTGGCCTCGACGGACAGCGGCTCGTTCTCCACGCGGCGGGCGTAGCGGTGGGCCTTGATGATGTCGATGACACCGCGGTGCACGAGGGAGCGGCCGTAGATGCTGGTCACCACGTTGTTCTCGCGATACAGCGTGCCGAGCAGCGGCACCATCTTCTCGGCGAGCTGCTCCTGGGTGTTCCACTCGGGAGTCTGGGTCGAGGCGTTGTCTGCCACGGTGGTCCTTCCTTGGATGCCGGTGCGGGCAAGCGCGGGCGCTTGGACCCGATCCGCGTCGTCGTTGACTGCGTACGGTGGCCATTCTACGCCGGTGACCGGGACGGCGGGCAGTGCAGACGCAGGTGACACGGGGCACCCGGGATGTCCGGTCGCGGGAACCCCGCAGTGCCTGTGCCGGCCGCCGCTCCCTCGCCCCGCAGACCGACCGGGCCGTAGAGGCGGGTGTGCGCAGGTAGACTCTCCGTCCGGGACGGACCGGTGGACGGCCGCGGCCCGCACCGAGTCCGGTGCGGGGTGAGGAACGTCCGGGCACCACAGGGCTGGATGGTGGGCAACACCCACTCGGGGCGACCCGCAGGCCAGTGCCACAGAGAGAAGACCGCCTCCGCTGCGCGCAGCGGCGGCAAGGGTGAAAGGGTGGTGTAAGAGACCACCAGCGGCCTCGGTGACGGGGCCGGCTCGGTAAACCCCATCCGGTGCAAGGCCGAACAGGACGCGTCACGAGGGCTGCCCGCCCCAGCGTCCGGGTTGGCCGCTCGAGCCCGTCGGCGACGGCGGGCCTAGACAGATGGTCGTCGCTGCGTTCCAGGGCAACCGACGCGCAGAACAGAACCCGGCGTACAGCCGGTCCGTCCCCTCGCCCCGCACCGGTGGGCCGTGCCCCAGGCGCGTCACACCAGGGGCTTCCCGACGACGGCCGCCCGCCCCCGCCTGGGCGGATCGGCGGCGTCCGGGTCCGGCTCAGTCCTCCTCGTGCACCCTCTCGAAGCGCAGGACCACGACGTCGTCCGCGTCCTCGCGGTCCGCCAGGCGGTATCCGTACATCTCCCCGATCCGCAGCACCTCGGCCATGGTCGGCCTCCGGCGGCTGCGCGGCCATGCGAGGGTGACCCGCTCGGCGCCGGTGAAGGTGCCCTCGCGCAGCTCGGCCTCGCCGGCGCGCTCCTTCGTGCGGCGCGTGCCGGAGGACCGGACCCCGATCACGACGGCGGCGATGACCACGAGGAACGCCAACGGATAGAGGACACCGAACACGTCCAGGGCGTCGATGGCCAGCACGACGGACGACTGCATCACCGTCTCCTCCTGCGGATGGTTCCCGACCCGGCGGACACCGGGCGGTCACCACGGTAGCCGCCCGCGGCGTGGATAGGGTGGAAGGCGTGCTGATCCTCCTGCCGCCCTCCGAGGGCAAGACCGCGCCCGCCTCCGGCCGCCCCCTGGACCCGTCCGGCCTCCTGCTGGCCGACGACCCGGACGTCACGGCCGCCCGCGCCGAGATGCTCGACCGCCTCGCCGAGGTCTCCGGCCGTGAGGACGCCCTCGAGGTGCTGGGCGTCGGTGCGAGCCTCGCGGACGAGGTCGCGGCGAACCGCACGATGCGGCAGAACCCCGCCGCGGCGGCGCACAGGGTGTACACCGGGGTCCTCTTCGACGCCCTCGACTACGGGTCCCTGCCGGCCGCCGCTCGCACCCGCGCGCGCAGCCGGGCCCTGGTGTTCTCCGCCCTGTTCGGCGCCACGTCCCTCGGCGACGCGATCCCCGCCTACCGGCTCTCCATCGGCGCGAAGCTGCCGGACATGCCTGGCCTGGGCACCTGGTGGAAGAGGCGCCTCACCCCGGCCCTCGATGCGCTCGCCGAGGAGGCCGGCGGACCGATCGTGGACTGCCGTTCCGGCGGCTACGCCGCCCAGTGGAAGGCCCCGGCAGGGCGCACCGTGGCCGTCGACGTGTTCCAGATGAAGGCGGGCCGCCGCACGGTGGTGTCCCACTTCGCCAAGCACACCCGGGGGCTGGTGGCACGAGAGCTGCTCGCGGCCCCGGCCGCCCAGGTGCGGACCCTCGAGAAGGCGGTGGCCGTCGTCGAGAAGGCCGGCGGCCCCGACGGCCCGCACGACTGGACCGTAGAGCTCGTGGAGCCCACCGCGAGGAAGGCCGGCTCCCTGCAGGTGGTCCTGCCGGAGCGCTGAGGGCCCGGCACCGGCGCCTCAGGCGGTGGCGACCAGCTCCACCTCGAAGCCGTCCGCGGTCTCCAGGTAGGCCGCATAGTGGCCCCTGCCGCCGGCGAACGGGTGGGTGTCCTCGAACATCAGGGCGAAGCCGCGTTCCAGGGCGAGCTCGGTCAGGGCGTCCACCTGGGCCCGCGTGCCGGCCATGAACGCCAGGTGGTTCAGCCCCGGGCGGCGCCGCTCGTGGCCTCCCCCGGCCACGTCCGCACCGGACTCGAGGACGATGTACTCGCCCGCGCCCTGGTAGGAGCGGCCGTGCCGCCAGCGGCCGTTGCACTCGTAGCCGAGCTGCTCGAGCATCCAGCCGAGGCTGCGCTCGGCCGTGTCCAGGTCCGCCACCCAGATCTCCACGTGGTGCAGCCGGCCGGGCAGCCCCTGCAGCGCGGCCTCGGGGTCCGCCACGGCCTCGGCTTCCGGGCTGGACTCGGCGGTCTCGACGCCGGCCCGGGCGCGGGCGTCCGAGGGCTCCTGATCCGGTTCCGCCGGCGCCGTGACGGCGACCTTCGAGGCGCCGGCGTCCCAGTCGACGCCCTCGGCACCGGCGTCCATGGCCTCGTTGGACAGCTGGTCCGCGTCCTTGTTCTGCGCACGCGGGATCCACTCGTAGTCCACGCGACCGGCCGGGTAGAGTCCGCGGGCCTCGGAGGCGAGGCGGCGCATGTCCTCGTGCTTGATCTTCCAACGTCCGGACATCTGCTCCACGACGAGCTTCGAGTCCATCTTCACGTGCACCCGGGCGGACGGGTCCAGCCGGCGGGCGAGCTTCAGACCCGCGATCAGTCCGGAGTACTCCGCCACGTTGTTGGAGGCCTTGCCGAGCGGGCCGGCTTCGGTCATGAGCACGTCACCGGTGGCGGGGTCCCGGACCAGGGCACCGTAGCCGGCGACGCCGGGATTGCCGCGGGAGCCTCCGTCGGCTTCGACCTGCAGGACACGTTCGGACACGGAAGGGGTCACTCCTCGGGGTTCGACGGGGACGGAGGCCGACGGCTCAGACGCGCACCAGCAGGGCGCCGGTCTCCGGGCACTCGCCCAGGGCGTCCTCCGGCAGGGCGCGCAGGCGGTCGAGCTCCGCAGGGCTCAGGGGCGTGCCGGACGTGCTGGCCCGGTCTCCCTCGAGGCGGCCGGCGCCGACACCGCCGTTGCGGGCACGCACCTTCTCATAGCGTGCCACGATCGCCGCG
>NZ_JBNFOB010000056.1:0-11137 GCF_057364565.1 Micrococcus sp. LASM2_SD2
GCCCGCCTGCACGAGGGGCTCGGCTACCGCACTCCCGCGGAGGTCGAGGTGGCCTACACTCACGATCAGGACTCAGCGCCCGTTGCGTCCTGACCTCGGAACGAAACCCAGGGCGCTTCAGTCGGCCATCGCCTCGCTGATGAACTCCGGCCCGTTGTCCGACCTGAGCACCGCCGGGGCGCCCCGGGCGGCGACGAGGTCCTCGAGGTGGGCGGTGAGTCGGTCGGCGGTAATCGAGCGCTCCACGAGGCCGCCGATGCACTCCCGGGTGTGTTCGTCGACGATCGAGCAGATCTTGATCGGTCGTCCGTGCTCGTCGGCGTCGAACTGGAAGTCCACCGCCCACACCACGTTCGGCGCGTCCGCCGTCGGCGCGTCGGCGGTCGAGGACCCGACGCGCTTGCGTCGACGCCGCTGCGGGACCCGGAGCCCTTCGTCACGCCACAGGCGTTGGATCTTCTTGTGGTTCACCACCCACCCCTCGGCGCGGGCGTCGTGATACGCCCGCCGATACCCGTAGCGGGGATGGTCCTTCGCCCAGGCGCGCAGCCACTCCCTGAGCGCCCGATCCGGGTCCGCGACCGTGTCGCCCTTGAGCGGTCGCCGGTACGCGGAGCGGCTCAGCCCGACCAGACGGCACGCCATCCGTTCGCTCACCCGCAACTTGCGCTTGAGGTGACCGACGGCGGCGCGGCGCCTGTCCGGGCTTAGAAGTTTCCCTCAGCCAGCTCCTTGAGCGCGGCCTTCTCCAGCTCCGCTTCCGCGAGCAGACGCTTCAGGGTCGCGTTCTGCTTCTCCAGCTCCTTCAGGCGCTTTGCGTCGTCGGCCTTGAGGCCGCCGTACTGGTTCCGCCACCGGTAGTACGTCTGCTCGGACACCCCGAGCTCCCGGCACACCGCCGCGACGTCCTGACCATCGGCGAGCATCCTGTCGGCCTGCCCGAGCTTACGGACGACCTGCTCGGGGGTGTGACGCTTCCTGCTGTTCGTCATGATCTGACCAGTCTCCCTGCCCGCGACCGCGGGCAACAGGACGACTCTCATAACGACTGGACCTACGAAACGGGGTCAGCCCACTTCGAAAGGCCCTCCGCGGTAAGTCCCGCGAGTTCGGCTGCTCGAGCCTGGGTGAGATCACGCCTGCTGATTTCTGCCGCCAGGTTCGACCTGACACATCGCACGTAGTTGCTCATGCGAGACACCGTATGCGCTCACCGCAATCAAGGCAAGCATTTGGGTTGCTTTCAGCGCAAGAGCGTTGCGGCCCTATTGATTCCGTATCCGTCTTTCCGTATCCTCATGCCCATGTCGAACACAACATCGGTTGAACCCAGTGAAGTGAATCTCCGCGTAGCTGGCGAGGTTCGCGCATGGCTGGCTCGGACTGGCAAGAAGCAGCTGGATCTCGCCAACGCGCTGAACCTCTCGCAGAGCGGCATCTCTCATCGCCTCCGCGGGCGCATCGCCTTCACCATCGAGGAACTTGCCCGCGTGTCCGCGGTGCTGGACGTCTCCCTGGCCGACCTGCTTGGCCCGAACATCCTCCAGGCACGACGAAGCCCCCACACCGAACTAGTCGGTGCAGGGGCTCCGGGAGCTTCTGCTCAGCTCCCCCGGCTGGACTCGAACCAGCAACCCTTCGATTAACAGTCGAATGCTCTGCCAATTGAGCTACGGGGGAATGTCTCCCGGGTGGCGTGCGGCCGTCCGGACAACGAAGATCACTGTACAGACACCTGCACACCGTTGCCAAATCGACGCGGAAGTCTCCAGTGCCCCAGCCGCCTCCCGGCACCGGTGCCATTCGCATCACGTCCGCACGCCTCCAGCCGCACCGCTCCCCACCAGCCCTTCCGGCTCACACTGTTCTCATGATCGATGAGTTGAGTAGTGGACAGATCGAACGCCGATCCCACCAGATGCGGAAAGCGAGTCACACCATGCAGAAGACCCTCACCCAGAAGCTCACCCTCACCGGCACCGGCATCCTCGCCGTCTTCGCCCTGGCCGCCTGCGGCGGCTCCGGAGACTCCGAGGCAGGCGACTCGATCGAGCTGCAGGACAACCAGACCTCCTCCGCCCCGGCGCAGTCCGACTCCTCGGATGACAAGGACGACAACGCCGACGACGCCCAGTCTTCCGGCTCGGCCCAGTCCGGCTCCTCGGACGACGCCGACGACCGCGACGACAAGGACGACGACGCGGACGACAAGGACGACGCCTCCTCGGCGGCTTCCTCCGACGACACCGGGGGCTCCTCCGCCGGCGGCTCCGACCCGGCCTTCGACGCCATCGACGCCGTGAAGGGCTCCGCCTCGGGCGCCACTGTGGTCTCCCTCGGCCGCGACGACGACGACACCATGTGGGACGTCACCGGCGTCGAGGGCGACGAGGTCGTCGAGTACGACGTCACCCAGGACGGCAAGGTCACCGAGACCGAGCGCGAGAAGGACGACGACGAGATCGATGAGGCCAACCGCGCCAAGGTCACCGTCTCCGACGCCATCACCACCGCCCTCGAGGCCGCGACGGCCAGACCGTGGACGATGTGGAGCTGGACGAGGAGGACGACACCCTCGTCTGGAAGGTCGAGTTCGACGACGCCGACGGCAACGACGCGGACGAGGTCCACGTGGACGCCACCACCGGCGACGTCGTGAAGGGCTGATCCTTTCCGGGATCTCCCTCCCCACGCACACGGCCCGGCGCCTTCCCCAGGAAGGCACCGGGCCGTCGTCGTGCGTGGGGCGTACGGCGGGACGGAACTCGACGTTCTCCCGAACGGAAGCGCCTGAGGTCTCAACGGTTTCCCGAACGAAAACGAAGAGGGGGGTCAGTCTTCGCCGCGCAGGGCCCGCCGCCGCGCCTCGAGCGCCATGAGCTCCTTGTTCAGCCGGGAGAACTCACCGGGGTCGCCGCCGGCGCCGAGGCGCTGCAGCTGGCCGAGCAGCTCGGCCTTGCGGTGCTGGATCTGCAGGCCGAACAGGCGGTTCATGATGTCCCGGCAGTACCTCACCACGTCGGCCTCGGTGCGCGCGGGGATGTCCCTCACGGCGAGCGCGGAGACCACGCCGCGGACCTCGGGCGGGACGCGGTCGCTGATGGACTCCACCCACACCTGCGGGGTGGCGCCGCCGCTGGCCGCGGCCATGACTCCGCGGTGCACGGCCGCGTACTGGGGCACCGTGAAGCGGGCCTCGTAGAACGCCTGCCACTGCTCCGCAGACAAAAGGGTGGGGTGCTGCAGGACCACCTCGAGGGACTCGCGCTCGCGGCGGGCCACCGGGTCGCGCGGGTCCACCCGGACGATCTGCACCGTGGGCCGCGGGACGGCGCTTCCCGACGACGGCGCCTCGCCTCCGCCTGTCCCCTCACCGCGGCCAGTCCCCTCGCCGCCACCGGTCCCTTCGCTGCGGCTGGGGTCGGCTCCGGGGCGCCTCCGGGCGGCCTGGGACACGGCGCGGTGGACGGCGTTGGGGTCCAGGCCGAGCCAGCCGGCGAGCTCGCGCTCGTAGCCGGGGCGCAGGACGGAGTCCTTGATGCCGGCCACGATGGGCGCGGCGTGGCGCAGCGCGCCGGCACGGCCCTCCACGGTGTCCAGGTCGAAGTCCTTGAGGCCGGAGCGGATGGCGAACTCGAACAGCGGCCGGCGGGAGTTGATGAGGTGGCGGACGGCCTCGTCGCCCTTGTGCTGGCGCAGGTCGCAGGGGTCCATGCCGGAGGGCTCCACGGCCACGTAGGTCTTGGCGAGGAAGCGGTGGTCCTCCTCGAAGGCCTTGAGGGCGGCCTTCTGCCCGGCCTCGTCGCCGTCGAAGGTGAAGATGACCTCGCCGCCGGTGCCGTCGTCCGAGATGAGGCGGCGGACGATCTTGATGTGCTCGGTGCCGAACGCGGTGCCGCAGGTGGCCACCGCCGTGCCGATGCCGGCCAGGTGCGCGGCCATCACGTCCGTGTAGCCCTCCACCACCACGAGCTGCCGTTCCTTGGCGATGGTGCGCTTGGCGAAGTCGATGCCGTAGAGCACCTGGGACTTCTTGTAGAGCGCGGTCTCCGGGGTGTTGAGGTACTTGGGGCCGGGGTCGTCCTCGTAGAGCTTCCGGGCGCCGAAGCCGATGGTGTTGCCGGTCATGTCCCGGATGGGCCAGACCAGGCGGCCGCGGAAGCGGTCGTAGAGGCCGCGCTGGCCCTCGGAGAACAGGCCGGTGGCGCGCAGCTCCTCGTCCCGGAAGCCGCGCCTGCGCAGGGCGTCCAGCAGGTGGGACCAGCCCTGCGGGGCGTAGCCGAGGCCGAACTGCTTCGCATGCTCGGCGGTGAAGCCGCGCTCGGTCAGGAAGTCCCGGGCGGCCTGCGCCTCGGCGGAGCCCAGGGCCTTCACGAACAGCTCGTCCGCGATCTTGTTCGCCTCGATCAGCCGGCGGCGCCGGCCCACCTCGGCCTTGTCCGGGCCGGTGCCGCCGTCCTCGTAGTGCAACTCCACGCCCACGCGGGCGGCGAGGCGCTCGACGGTCTCCGTGAACGTGGTGTGCTCGAGCTCCATGAGGAAGCTGATGACGTCCCCGTGCTCGCCACAGCCGAAGCAGTGGTAGGTGCCCACCGCGGGGCGGATGTGGAAGGACGGGGTGCGCTCGTCATGGAACGGGCAGAGGCCCTTGAAGGAGCCGACTCCGGCGGAGCGCAGGGTCACGTACTCCTCCACGACGGCCTTCAGATCGGCGCGCTCACGGACGAGGTCGATGTCCTTCCGCACGATCAGCCCAGCCATGCCCACCATCCTAGGTCGCGCGGCGGACACCCCGGGACGGGTGTGCAGGAGCCGTGATGGGATGGACGCATGAGCGAGATCCCCACTCCCGCCTCCGTGGATCCGGGGGTGTTCGCCGAGGTCCGCGAGCTGGTCTCCGCCGCCCGCCGCCCCGTGGTCCTCTCCGGCGCCGGCATGTCCGCCGAGTCCGGCATCCCCACCTTCCGCGACGCCCAGACCGGCCTGTGGGAGCGCTTCTCCGCCGAGCAGCTGGCCACCGAGGAGGCCTTCCTCGCGGACCCGGACCTGGTGTGGTCCTGGTACCGCTGGCGTGCCCGCATGGTCCGCGCCCGCAGGCCCAACCCGGGGCACGAGGCCGTGGCCCGGTGGCAGCAGCGGCTGGACGCCCTTCCCGACGACGGCTCCTCACCGGCCTCGTCCGGTGCACCGGGACTGGTGGTCGCCACCCAGAACGTGGACGACCTCCACGAGCGGGCCGGTGGGCGGGTGCTGTCCCACCTGCACGGTTCGCTGTTCGAGTTCCGGTGTGTGCTCTGCTCCACTCCGGCCGAGGTGGAGCTGGGCGAGCCGGCCGCGGGCGTGGACGCCGGCTCCGAGAAGGACCTTCAGGCGCAGCGGCTGCACACTCCCCCGCTGTGCGAGGTCTGCCGCGAGGGCCGGCTGCGCCCGGGGATCGTGTGGTTCGGCGAGATGCTTCCGGCGGCGGCGTGGGACCGCGCCTACGACGCGTTGCAGCGCTGCGACCTCTGCGTGGTGGTCGGCACCAGCGGCCTGGTCCAGCCGGCCGCGTCCCTGCCGCTGGTGGCCCTCGGTGCCGGCGCCCCGGTGGTGGAGGTGAACCCGGACGAGACGGACCTGACGGACGTGGTCACGCACGTGCTGCGCGGGCCTGCGGGACAGGTGCTCCCGGCGCTGGTCGGCTGAGGCCCCCACCCACCCCGCATCTCGAGGGCGAACCTTCCCGGAATCCAGGCCCGAATTGCGGGAAGGTTCGCCCTCGAAACGAGCGGGGTTCGGCTCAGATCCAGACGCGCGTGAAGCTGTTGCCCTGCACCAGGGTGTGGTGCCACTCGAGCGCCGTCGAATCCGTCAGGGAGGCCACCTGGTCGATCACCACGCGCCTGCGCGCCCGGTCGTCCGCGCAGGCCCGCCAGTCGTGCTGGAACATCGGCTCCAGGTACTGCTCCCCGGTGGACCAGAGCAGGTCCACGAGCTCCTGCAGGATCTCGCGCTGCTTGGCATACAGGGGCTGCCGCTGCTCTGAGGTCATCACGTAGGCGGCGGCGATGCCCTTCATGGCCGCGATCTCGATCTCCGTCTCAGCCGGCACCACCACGTCCGCGTTGTGACGGGTGAGCGGCTCGTTGCCGAACACCTCGCGGGTGGCGTCGAACGCCGCGGTGCAGAACCGGCCGATCAGCTGGCTGGTCATGTCCTTCATTGCCGCCAGCGCCCGGCGGGATCCGTCGAACTGCGGCACCCAGACGTCCGAGGCCTCGAGCCGGTCCAGCGCCGCCTCGATCTCGGCCGGGTCCGTGGTCGGCAGGTACCAGGCGCGGGTGGTCTCCACCACGCGGTTCCGGTGCTCTCCGCGGGCCAGCCAGCGGAGCTGGAACGCGTTGTTCACCACGCCGTCCTCCACGTCGTGCACCGAGTAGGAGATGTCGTCGGCGAGGTCCATGACCTGCGCCTCCATGGACTTGCGGGTCCCGTGCACGCCGTGGCGGAACCACTCGAACACGGGCACGTCGTCCTCGTAGACGCCGAACTTCTTGGACCGCTTGCCGTTGGGCTTGAGCGGGGCGTCCTCACGCCGCCACGGGTACTTGCATGCCGCATCCAGGCTGGCACGCGTCAGGTTCAGGCCCGCCGACGTCCCGTCCTCGAAGGCCTTCTTCTGCTCCAGGCGGGCCAGCAGCCGCAGGGTCTGGGCGTTGCCCTCGAAGCCGCCGCAGTCCTCGGCCACGGCGTCCAGGGCCTTCTCCCCGTTGTGGCCGAACGGCGGGTGGCCGAGGTCGTGGGACAGGCAGGCGGTGTCCACCACGTCCGGGTCGCAGCCCAGGGACCGGCCGAGCTCGCGGCCGATCTGCGCCACCTCCAGCGAGTGGGTCAGCCGGGTGCGGGCGAAGTCGTCCGCGTCCGGTGCCACCACCTGGGTCTTCGCGCCCAGCCGGCGCAGGGCCGAGGAGTGGAGCACGCGGGCACGGTCCCGCTCGAAGTCCGAGCGGTAGGTGGACTTCGAGGGTTCGGGCAGCCAGCGGGTACGGTCCCAGCCGGTGTATCCCGGGGTCTGCACGGCGCGCCCGGCGTAGGGCGGGCGGCCCTCCGGTCCGAAGAGGACCGGCTGGGAGGTGAGGACCGGCTGGGAGGCGCGGGGCGCCGTCGTCGTGCCCTCCACAGCCTCCCCCGAGACTCCCGACGACGGCACGCCGGCTCCGTCTGTCCGCTCAGCCACCGGACACGTCCAGTTCGGCGGCGGCGATCATGGCCTTCTGCTCCGCGTTGAGCTCGCGGGAGTCCAGCCAACCGTCCGGCAGATGCGGGCGCTTCGGGGCGCCGGCGCGGCCGCGCGGCCCCTCGGCGTCCAGGCCCGGGTAGGGGGCGTCGCGGTCGATGCCCTGAAGGATCTCGCGCATGGTCGCCAGGTCCGGCACGGTGGACAGGGCGGTGCGGACCGCCGACCCCACGGCGTAGCCCTTGAAGTACCAGGAGACGTGCTTGCGGATGTCCCGCAGCGCCTTGACCTCGTCACCCTCGAAGGTGTCCACGAGGAGCTCGGCGTGCCGGTACAGCGTGTCCGCGACCTTCCCGAGGTTCGGGCGGAAGCGCTCGGGCCTGCCCTCGAACGCGTTCTGCAGGTCCCCGAACAGCCAGGGGCGGCCCTGGCAGCCGCGGCCGACGACCACGCCGTCCACGCCGGTCTGCTCCACCATGGCGATGGCGTCCTCGGCGGACCAAATGTCCCCGTTGCCGAGGACCGGGATGTCCGGCAGGGCCTCGCGCAGGCGGGCGATATCCTCCCACACGGCGGTGCCGGAGTAGAACTGGCGGGTGGTGCGGCCGTGCAGGGCGACGGCGGCCACGCCGAGGTCCCGGGCGGTGCGTCCGGCATCCAGGAAGGTGAGGTGGTCCTCGTCGATGCCGCGGCGCATCTTCACCGTCACCGGGATGTCCTTCCTGGACGCCTCGGTGACCGCGGCCTTCACGATCGATGCGAACAGCTCGGACTTCCACGGCAGGGCCGAGCCGCCGCCGCGGCGGGTCACCTTGGGCACGGGGCAGCCGAAGTTCAGGTCCAGGTGGTCGCAGCGGTCCTCCTCCACCAGCATGCGCACGGCGCCGGCGGTGGTGACCGGGTCCACGGAGTACAGCTGCACCGACCGGGGGACCTCGTCCGGGTCGTGCCGGATGATCCGCATGGACTCCGGCTTCCGCTCCACCAGGGCGCGGGCGGTGACCATCTCGTTCACGTAGAGGCCGCCGCCGTACTCGCGGCAGAGGCGCCGGAACGCGGTGTTGGTGATGCCGGCCATGGGGGCGAGAACCACGGGCACGTCCACGGTGATCGGGCCGAGCTTCAGGGGCGGCAGGGTGAGGCGGTCCGTGGTCGGGCCAGCGTGGGTGCCCTCGTGGAGCTGGTCGTCGTCCGCGATGCGGCGCCCGGCGCCGGCGGCCTTCGCGTAGAGGGCACGGTTCGGGTCCACGCCGGGGGCGTCCACGGCGGGCGCAGAAGAGGTCTGGGAGGCAGCAGTCATATCGCCGCCCATTGTCCCAGACGCGGCGCGAGGGCGCGTGGTGGCGGGGTGGGCTGTGGAGGATCACACGCCGGCGCGTCCCAGCGACGGCCGCTCACCGGCGCCGATGCCGGTCGTTCCCCGCCCGCCGGACGCTCCCCCCGTGCCGGTGGTGCCGAGCCCCTCGCCCTCCAGGCGACGTGGCGGTCCGCACCTCGGGAATGCCCGGCTCCACCCCGTGGTTTACTTCAAACATGAACAACAAGCGACTGGGATTCCTCTCCTTCGGCCACTGGTACCGCGGCGCCGCCGGCGAGCCGGATGCCGGCGCCTCCCTGCGGGACACCGTGCAGATGGCGGTGGATGCCGAGGCGGCCGGCCTGGACGACGCCTGGTTCCGCGTGCACCACTTCCAGCGGATGATCTCCTCGCCGTTCCCGCTGCTCGCGGCGATGGCGGCGAGGACCGAGACCATCCGGCTGGGCACCGGCGTGATCGACCTGCGCTACGAGAACCCGCTGTACTTCGCCGAGGCCGCGGCCACGGCGGACCTGATCGCCGCCGGCCGCCTGGAGCTCGGCGTCTCCCGCGGCTCCCCGGAGGCCGCGAAGGACGGCCAGGAGCAGTTCGGGTACGTGCTCGACGAGGGCGAGACCTGGGCCGAGAAGGCCTGGGAGCGCGCCGAGCGCCTCCGCACCGCCCTGCACGGCACCCCGCTGGCGCAGCCGGACCTGTCCTCCGGCTGGTCCCACACCTCCGGGATGCTGCGGATCGAGCCGCAGTCGCCCGGGCTGGTGGACCGGCTCTGGTGGGGCGCCGGCACCACGCCCACGGCCGTCCGCGCCGCGGAGGCCGGCTTCGACCTGGTGTCCTCCACGCTGCTGCTGGAGAACGACGGCCGTCCCTTCCACGTGCAGCAGGCGGACCAGATCGCCCGCTTCCGCGAGGCCTTCGCCGCCGCCGGCCACCAGCGGACTCCGCACACCGCGGTGACCCGCTCGGTGCTGGTCATCCAGGACGAGCAGGACGAGCGCATGTTCGGCCACGAGCGGTTCAGCCGCGAGTCGGCGGGCGTGCTGGACGGCAGGCGCGCCGTCTCCGGACCCACCTACGCCGGCACCTCGGACGAGGTCGCCGCCCTGCTGGAGCAGGACGAGGCCGCGCAGGCCGCGGACCTGGTGCTGGTGGCGAACCCCAGCACGCTCGGGGCCGCCTACAACGCGAAGCAGTTCGCCGGCTGGATGCAGGCCTGGCGACGTCTCGGCTGGGCCGCGCAGGAGCACCCGGTCGCCGACCCGGCCGACTCGGGCTCGGCCGGCTGACACACTGGAGCGGTGTCCTTCCCCGCTCCACCCCCCCGCATCACCCCTTGCCGCCCGTGACGTCCGCCGCGCCCGGTGGGCGGTCACGCTGGCCTTCCTCACCAACGGCGCCCTCTTCGGCGCGCTGATCCCGCACTACCCGGAGGCGAAGGCGGCGTTCGGGCTGGGCCCCTCCGAGTTCGGCCTGCTGGTGGTCTGTCTCATGCTGGGCGCGGCCCTGATCGGCAGCGCCCCCGCCCGATCCTGCGCCGCGCCGGCAGCCGCCGCGTGGTCCTGGCCGGGACGCTCGTGCTGGCCACGCTGGTGCTGCTGGCCGGGTTGTCCCTGGACGCCGCGGCCTCCGCCCGCGCCGCCGGAGACATCCCGTGGCCCGGGCTCGTCTGGGTCTTCGCCGGACTGCTGTTCGCCTGCGGCATCGGGGACGCGATCGTGGACACCGCCCAGAACGCCCAGGGCCTGCGGGTGCAGCAGCGACTGGGGCGCCCCGTGCTGACCTCCATGCACGCCGGGTGGAGCCTGGGGGCCGCCGGCGGTGCGGGGCTCGGCGCCCTCGCCGTGGGCCTGGCGCTGCCCGCGGCCGTGCACCTGGGCGTCAACGGCCTGCTCTGCGCCGTGGCGGTGCTCGCCGTGCACCGCCGCTTCCTGCCGGATGCTCCCCCGCCCTCCCCCGACGACGGACCCTCACCGTCTGGTGCCGAGGCGCCCTCGCCTCGTGATGAGTTGGCCGTCCCCGCAGGCCGGGAGTCGGGGACGGCGGCCGCACGACCGGAGCGGGAGAACCGGCACAGCTCGCAGAGCCGCGCGGGCCGGGCCTCGGCCGTCCTCGCGCTGGCGCCGATCATGCTGATCGCGATGGCCGGGTTCGGCGTGGAGGAGTTCGGCAACGCCTGGACCTCCCTGTTCCTTCAGTCCGAGCGCGGGCTGGACGCCGCCGTGGCAGGCCTGGGCGCCTCCACCCTCCTGGCCGCGCAGTTCGCCGGGCGCCTGGCCGGGGACCGGGTGCTCGCCGCCTGGGGGCGACACCGGACGTTGACGGTCAGCCTGGCCGCCGTGGTCCTCGGCCTCTGCGCTGTGCTGCTGTCCCCGGCACTGCCGGTGATCCTGGCGGGCCTGGTGCTGTGCGGCCTGGGCTGCGCCGTGGTGGTGCCCACGGCCTACGCGCTCGGAGACGAGGTGCCGGGCCTGCCGGCGCAGACCGGCCTGGCGATCGTCAGCTGGCTGATGCGGCTGGCCGGGATCGCCCTGAGCCCGCTGGTGGGCCTGCTGGCCGCCGGCATGCCGCTTCCCGTGGCGCTGCTGGTGTTCCCTGCGCTGGCCGCC
>NZ_JBNFOB010000057.1:0-11060 GCF_057364565.1 Micrococcus sp. LASM2_SD2
AGTCAACAATCGTCCCCGGAAGGTCCTCGACTGGAAGTCTCCAACTGAGGTGTTCGCCGAGCAGCTACAGTCACTCGAGCAAGAGGGTGTTGCATCCACCGATTGAATCCACCCAGTACGTGTCCCTGTTGTACTCGGACGCGCTGATCACCGCCGGGGTCACCGCCTCAGTCGGCTCCGTCGGAGACTCCTACGACTGTCAGTCTCTGAGGGCCAGATTCCGTGAGGATGAGGAAGTCCTGGCTGTGGTGCTCTGACCCATCTCTACGATTGACCCGCATGGTGTCTTGGCGTTGATCTGTCGAGTCCACGGCCGGGCACGCACGACCACTGCCGCTGGTCCGGGCGTGACCTGATAGGAGCCTGGAGCATTTTCGTGACCGTGTCCCCGTGACAGTCCTGTCCGCCCACCGGCGTCGGTGCCGCCCCCGCACTCGCACTCGCACTCGCACTCGCACTCGCACTCGCAGGACAGCATCACCCATGAGCCCGATCACCCCCGCCCGTTCCGGTCACGTCGTGATCGGTGTGGACACCCACAAGCACATCCACGTGGCCGCCGTCATAGACTCGGTCGGTGGGATCCTCGCGACCCTCACGATCGCCACCGACCGTCTCGGTTACCAACAGCTGCTGGAATGGGCCGCAGACTTCGGCACCATCATCGCGTTCGGCATCGAGGGTACCGGCTCCTACGGGGCCGGGCTGGCCTCGTACATGCGTCGTCAAGGGCACAAGGTCGTGGAGGTCTCGCGCCCAGACCGGCGCCTGCGCCGGTTGAACGGCAAGTCCGACACCTTGGATGCTGAGAACGCAGCCCGCGCAGTCCTTGCGGGTTTCGCCACCGCCACGTCCAAGAGCGCCGACGGGAGCGTGGGAATGATCCGTCAGCTCAAAGTCGCTCACGACACCGCGGTCAAAGGCCGCTCGGCAGCGATGATCACGTTGAAGGCGATGCTCGTGCACGCCGACGAGGACCTACGCAAGGTACTGCAGGGCAAGACGCAGAAGATGATCGCCCGCCACTGCGCTTCCCTGCGCCCGCGTGGGCTGAGCACCCCGGAGGAGGCCAATCGTCATGTTCTCAGGTCGCTGGCCAGGCGGTGGCTGTCGCTGAACGAGGAGATCCTCGAGCTCGAGGCCATGATCAAGGAGCTCGTGATCCCGCGTGCGCCACATCTGCTCGACCAGTTCGGGATCGGAGTGGACACGGCCGCGGAGATCCTCATCGTGGCCGGGGACAATCCCGAACGGATCAAGAGCGAGGCAGCATTCGCCAAACTCGCCGGCATCAGCCCCGTGCCTACAGGATCAGGGATGACCAGCGGTAAGCATCGGATCAATCACGGCGGTCACCGTCAGCTGAACGCAGCCATCTACAGGACGGTCATCGTGCGGATGCGCTTCCACGAGCCCACGATCGCCTACGTGGCACGACGCACTGCGGAGGGCAAGTCCAAGCGAGACATCATCCGCTGCCTCAAGCGGTACGTGATCCGTGAGGTCTACCACCTCGTGAAGACCGACCCTCGCACTGGTGAGATTGCGAGTTGACAACTATAGGAGCATCTGCTCATTGAGCTCCTGCCCGAAGAGGCGGACCTCCGCGTTCGGGTTCATGCGGCGCAGGCGCTCGTCCAACAGGGACAGCATGCCGCCGGTGCCGGCCGTGGGGTCATAGACAGTGCGGACCGGTTAGCCGGTGAGGACGTCGTCGTCGTTGGCGGTGAGCAGGTCCACGAGGAGCTTCACCGCGTCGCGCGGGGTGAAGTGCTCACCGGCGGTCTCATTGGAGGCGGCGGCGAAGCGGCGGATCAGGTCCTCGAAGAGGGTGCCTATGTCCGCGTTGGAGACGGTGTCCGGGGAAAGGTCGATGGAGGCGAACTGCTGGAGGACCAGGAAGAGGCGGTCGTGCTCGTCCAGCTTGGCGACCGTCTTGTCGAACTCGTAGTACGCGAAGAGGTCCGCCACGTTCTGACTGAAGCCGTCCACGTAGGCCATGAGGTTGGTGCGGAGCAGGTCCGGCTCGTAGAGCAGGTTCTCCAGCGTGAACGGGCTCGTGTTGTAGAAGCTCAGGCCCGCGCGGCTGCGGACCTGGTTGGCCATCATCGGGGCAGGAGTGTTCTTGGCGGCGAGCTCCGCGAAGAACTCACGGTGCGGGGCCATGACCGCCTCCATGCGGCGCAGGATGGTCATGGGCAGGACGAGCGTGCCGTACTGGTTCGGCTTGAACACACCCCGCAGCTGATCCGCGATCCCCCACACGAATTTCGAGAGGTTCTGAGGAGAGGGCATGGAGCGGGCCTTTCAGAGCACGGCGGTGTAGTCTATTCCGGCCATTCTTGCGCCGAAAGAGGTGAACCCCAACGTCTTAGACTGCGCCGTTTCCGGTGCCTGCGATGCTCTGCGGCGCAGTCTAAGACGTGGGTGCGCAGCACGGTATTCCGAAGAATTTTTCGGAACGACGTCCGCGAGGAGCGCAGTGAGGGCATAGCAGCATGAGTTCCGAGATTTTCTTCGGATTTACCGTCCGCAACCCCTCTACAGCCGGCACCCCCTAGGGGTTTCCGAAGATTCCTTCGGATTTCTCGGTCTCTTCTGCCACTATGGAGACATGCCCACGACCCGTGCAGTCTCCTCCGATGCGGCACTGACGAAGATCAGCGACCGTGTCCGAGCCATGCGCAAGGAACTCCACCTCACCCAGCAGCAGCTCGCTGACCTGGCAGGGGTCTCAGATGCGACCGTCCGTCAGATCGAGCGCGGCACCGGCAAGAGCACGCTGACGTCGGTGCTATCCGTCATGGAAGTTCTCGGACTGGAACTTGAGGTGACCGGATGACGACCTCCGGCCTTGACGGGCTCAAACGGGTCACCGACGCGGACGTCTACAAGGCCGGAGTCCGTGCGGGCACCCTGACGCGCGACGAACGAGGCCTGATCACCTTCCGCTACCTCGAGGGGTACAGCGGCGCACCGGTGGCTTCTACCCTGCCCATTCGACCCGAGCCCGTGACAGCCCCCGGCGGCGGCCTGCCCCCATTCTTCTCAGGACTGCTCCCCGAGGGGCACCGCCTGACCGTCCTGCGCAGGGCAACCAAAACCTCTGCCGACGACGAGCTCACTCTCCTCCTCGCCGTCGGCACCGACGTGCCCGGCGATGTGCAGATCGCACCCCGCGGAGCGCAACTCGCCGAAGAGAGCCCGCTCGCCGCAGACGACCCAGGGTCCCTGGACTTCACGACTCTTGCCGATCTGCCCGACCGTCACGCCCTGCCGGGAGTTCAGACGAAGGCGTCCGCATCCATGGTCAATGTGCCCGTGCACCTCCGTGGACGCAGTGCCCTGCTGAAACTGGACCCGCCGAACCATCCGCACCTGGTGGCCAACGAGGCACTGCATCTGCGCCACGCCACGGCACTCCGCATCCCCGTCTCCGGGTACTCGGTGGTGCGGGATCGCAATGGCCTCGAGGGGCTGCTCGTCGCCCGCTTCGATCGTCCACCGAGCAGCACCGGCGTCCCCGCCCGCCTCGCGCTGGAGGACGCGGGCCAGGCCCTCGGCATCTACCCCGCGCACAAGTACAACGTCACCACAGAGGAAGTCATCAATGTCCTGGCCGGACTCACTCCGCACCGCCCCACCGCAGCGCGGAACCTCTACCTCCAGTTCCTCTACGCGTGGCTGACCGGCAACGGCGACCTCCATGCGAAGAACGTGTCCGTCCTGCAGGGCGCGACCGGACGCTGGGACATCGCACCGGTCTATGACGTGCCCTGCACGGTGCTGTACCGGGACATGTCCATGGCCCTGTCCGTCGACGGCCGGACAAAGAACCTGAGACGCCGGCACTGGGAGGCACTGGCCAACAGCATCGGGCTACCGATGAAGGCGGCTCGGGCGGCCATGACCGGCGCATTGAATGCCGCCGCGCGGATCGATCTCTCGACGTTGCCCTTCTCCGGGTCGCCGCTGCACGGCACACAGCGGGAGCTCCGTCACCGCCGATCTGAACTGGAGGCCTGAGCGTTGAACGCAGCGGACACCGCCCGCATCCGCGTCTCCACCGCCGACGGCGTCGCCACCCTCACCCTGGACAACCGCGCCCAACGGAACGCACTCACCCCGGAGATGTGCCGTGAACTGATCCACGCGTGCGAGGTGATCGGACAGGACAAGGAGGCGGCCGTCGTCGTGGTGCGGGGCGCCGGAGGCGACTTCTCGGCCGGGGTGGCGATCGACCGGATGGACGAGCTGCTCTTCACCACCGAGGACGGCACCCTGCCCGCCCCGGGCGACGAGCTGTTCAGCCGGGCCGACGCGGCACTGCGTTCACTCCCCCAGCCGGTCGTCTCGGTGGTGGAGGGCGTGTGCATGGGCGGCGGCTGGCAGATCGCGGCCACGGCGGACTACGTGCTCGCCACGGACACCGCTCGCATCGCCATCACACCCGGCAAGCTCGGCGTCCTCTACCCGCGCCCGGGCCTGGAGCAGCTCGTGGAACGCGTGGGCACGCTGCGCGCCAAGCGGCTGCTCCTCACCGGCGAGGAGGTCTCCCCCGCAGTCGCAGAGGACTGGGGGCTGGTCAGCGAGACGGTCCCGTCCGCCGTCCTCGAGGAGCGCCTCGCCGGCCTCCTCGAGACCCTCAGATCCCGCTCCGCCTACGCGGCCGAGCATCACCTGCGCCTGGTCGACGCGTTCGCCGCCGGCTCGCCCGACTACACCGATGCCTGGGTACAGGCGTGGTCCGGCACCCCGACCTCCGGCGACCTCGCCGAGGGCCGGACCGCCTTCGCCCAGAAGCGGCGACCGCGCTTCACCTGGCGCCGGGGCTGAACTGCCGCCGCGCCGGCTCAGAGCGTCGCGTCTCCGTAGCAGTGCAGCGCAGACCCGTACCCGAGCGGCAGGCCATGGCCCTGCGCCCAGGAGGTCAGCACCTCGATCAGCTGTGCACGGTTCAGCAGCTGCTCCTCGGCGGCGCAGGTGTCCGGGGCGTTGCCGGCCTCCTCGGCGTGGCTGCCTGCACCGATGCGCCAGTTGTAGGCACCCTCCGGGACCACCTTCGCGATCTCCAGCTGGAAGCGGCCCTCCCCCAGGTAGTACATCTGCGCGTAGCGGGTGACCGGGTCGTCGTCCTCGAGCGTGAGCCCGTCGACCTCCTCCCCGAGCGCATGCACCAGGTCCGCGATCTGCCCCACGGACTCGAGCCGGTGCCAGCCCTGCCCTGAGAACTGCCGCAGGTGCTGCCACCACAGCTCGGACGCCGGCTCCGGCATCTCCATCAGCTCCACGCCCTCACGCGGCGGCATGCCGACCTCCACGTCCCCTGCACGCACGCCGGTCTCCTGTCTTCCGTCGATCGCCATGGGGCAGACCCTACGGGCGGGACCGGACAGGACAAGCGATTCAACCCATCTGCCCCACACCCGGAGCACAGCGGATCTTCCCCGTCCCTCTATCCCCACGAACCCACTGACTACCTGCGGGTAACCAGACGGCCACCTGCGCGGACCACACTCGCGACCCATGGACCTCTCGCATGCCTCCTCCACGCAGTCCCCGCTCGCTCTGCCCTCCCGGCGCACGGTCCTGACCACCGGCACCGTCGGCCTGGCCGCGGCCGCCCTGCTCAGTACCTCGGCCGGCACCGCCCAGGCGGCCACCGGCGTGAACCCGTTCAGCCTCGGCGTGGCCTCCGGAGACCCGTGGCCGGACGGCTTCGTGATCTGGACCCGCCTGGCCACGCAGCCGCTCAACGAGGACGGCCTGGGCGGCATGCCGGACCTGTCCTTCGCCGTGGAGTGGCAGGTGGCCACGGACCCGCAGTTCTCGAAGATCGTGCGTGCCGGCACGGCCACCACGGACCGCTCCCGCGGCTACGCCGTGCACGTCACGCTCACCGGGCTGCGACCGGGCACCGAGCACTGGTACCGCTTCCGCGCCCACGGCCACGTCTCCCGCACCGGCCGTGCGGTCACCGCCCCGCGCCCGGGCACGGACCCCGGCCACCTGGCCTTCACCGTGGCCTCCTGCGCCAACTGGGAGCACGGCTACTTCACCGCCTACCGGCACATGG
Organism: Micrococcus sp. LASM2_SD2; assembly: GCF_057364565.1. Lineage (NCBI taxonomy): Bacteria > Bacillati > Actinomycetota > Actinomycetes > Micrococcales > Micrococcaceae > Micrococcus > Micrococcus sp. LASM2_SD2. The sequence goes on from NZ_JBNFOB010000057.1 coordinate 6,077, forward strand.
CCGCGGAGAAGCCGGAGCTGATGGTCCACCTGGGCGACTACTACTACGAGATCATGCCGTACGGGTACCCGGTCTCCTCCGGTGTCCCCCGCGCCCACAGGAACGGGGAGTCCCGCACCCTCGCCCAGTACCGGGCCCGCATGGCCCAGTACAAGACGGACCCGGACCTGCAGGAGGCCCACGCCGCCGCGCCCTGGCTGGTCATCTGGGACGACCACGAGCTGGAGAACAACTGGGCGGACGAGACCCCGGAGATCTGGGACCCGGACTTCCTTCGCCGACGGGCTGCCGCGTTCCGCGCCTACTACGAGAACATGCCGCTGCGCGCCTCCTCCGTGCCGCAGGGGATCGACATGCAGCTCTACCGCCGCATCCACTGGGGCGACCTGGCGACCTTCCACCTCCTGGACACCCGCCAGTACCGCTCGGACCAGGCGAACCTGGACCTGGTCAAGGTGGTGGACGAGGACGCCCGGGACCCGCGCCGCACCATCACCGGCGCCGAGCAGGAGCAGTGGCTGCGCGAGGGGTTCACCACCTCCACCACACGCTGGGACTTCCTCACCCAGCAGGTCCCGTTCGTGCAGTACGACCGCACCTCCGGCCCCCTGCTGTGGGGAGACATGGACACGTGGGACGGCTATGTCGCCTCGCGTGAACGGGTGATCGACGCCTGGCGCACCGCGGGCGTCCGCAACCCCGTGGTGCTCACCGGGGACATCCACGAGGCCTTCGCCTCGGACGTCAAGGCCGACTTCGACGACCTGTCCTCCGAGTCCGTGGGCGTGGAACTGATCACCACGTCCATCACCTCCGGCGGCGACGGCTCGGACTCCGCCACCGGCGCCCTCGCCTGGAACCCGCACATCAAGTTCAACAACGACCTGCGCGGCTACCTGCGCGTGGACGCCACCGCGGACCTGCTGGAGGCCCGCTTCCAGGTGGTGGACTACGTCAGCGAGGTGGGCGCCCCGGTGCGCACCCGCGCCGTGTACGGGGTGGAGGACGGCGCCCGGCGCCTGCACACGATCCAGGGCTGAGCGGCCCGCCGCATGATGCCTGCGCTGGCCGCCGTCGCCGCGCGTTCCGGCATCACCGTCATGGCCTGCGTCGAGCGCGGACAGGTCCTCTGGGCCGTCGTGGAGTCGGAGGGCGCGGTCGCACAGCTGCCGGAGCCCGGCCGGGTGCGCCTCGAGGAGGCCGGCCGTACCGGCCTGCAGGTGGACCTGGGCTGGGTGCGCGGCCACTCCGGGGACGTGCACAACGAGACCGCGGACCGCCTGGCCGTGATGGCCCGCCGCAACGCGGAGTTCGAGGTCCCGGAGAAGCAGGCCCATGCCATGCTCACGGACCTCCGCCACGAGGTCGCCGAGCAGCTCCTCGGGTACTCGCTGGCGGCCTGACCGGGCCTCGGCCCCGGGCCAAGACCCCCGTGCTCAGTCCTCCGGGTTCAGGTCCGCCTCGCCCACCCACGGCTCGGCGAAGCCGTCATAGGTGCCGTCCTCGAGCGTGACCATGAGCCACTGGTCCACATAGTGCTTGAAGACGTCATCGCCCTGGGGAAGCATGTAGCCCTGCACCGAGTAGTCGAAGGGCTCGTCCGGGTTCACCGCGCACAGCTCGTCGTACTCGTGGTCCGTGTACAGGACCTCCGCGCGGTCGGTGGTCATCACGTCCGCCTCGCCGGCGGCGAGGGCGTCGAAGATCGTCAGGTTGTCATGGGTGATGAGCTCACCGTCCGGGTAGTGCTCGCGCGCGAACTCCTCATTCGTGCCACCTTCCGGGAAGATGGAGCGGACGCCCGGCTGGTTGATGTCCTCGATGCTCCGGTACTTGTCCACGTCCTCGCAACGGGCGATCGGTGTCTTCCCGTCCTCGAGGGTCTTCTCGGAGAAGTAGACCTGCTCCGCGCGCTCCGGGTTCATGGAGATCCCGCCCACCGCCACGTCGCACTTCCCCAGGAAGTCGTCCATGAGATCGCCCCAGCTGGTGGTGACGAACTCCGCCTCCACGCCGAGGGTCTCGGCGAGGTCCCGGGCCATGTCCACGTCGATGCCCTTGAGCTCCCCGTCCTCGGTCTCCTCCGTGAAGGGCGGGTAGTCGCCCGTGGTGCAGACACGCAGTTTCCCGGCGTCACGGATCTGCTCCACCCTGCTCTTCTCCGCCCCGGGCGACTCTCCGGCGCCGTCCGAAGCGGTGGGGCTGGAGACGGCGGCCGTCTCCAGGCCGTCGTCCGTCCGGTCGGACATGGTGCAGCCGGAGGCGAACAGGGCCAGGGCCGCGCCCAGGGCGGCCAGGGTGATGTGGGGGTGGCGGGCGCTCATGGGCTGCCCCTCTCGGTCAGGTGCGAAATGACAGGTGAGTGACGGGCATCACTCTAGTGGCCCTGTCAGGGGCATGACCATTCCCTGACCGTCTGGCGAGATGCCGGGCCGTTCGTCAGGACAGGTTAGCCGCGCATCCACCGCAGTGCGGTGATGGCCAGCCAGATGCTGAGGAACGCGATCACCGCGGTCATGCCGACCCCGACTCCCACCTGGCCGGCGTCGCCCGCGCTCATGTCCTCCACGATCACGCCGATACCGGCGGCCGTCATCACCGCACCGAACAGCGCGGCAAGCATCATCACCGCACCGACGACCTTCTTCACCGCACGGACGCCCTCGCTCCGCCCGGACTCCCGAGGCGGCCCTGGAACCGGTCCACGGCGGTCGACGGCGCCCTCACCGACCAGCCCCGACGCGCGGCCCTCCTCCGCACGGGACTGCCCGGCACGGTCCTCCCCCGCGCGGTCCGGCTGCTCCCACGGCCGCGGGCCGCTCCTCTCGTCGAAGTGGGAGCGGCGCAGCGCGGACGGGGTGAAGGACGAGTCTGTGTAGGTGCGGCCGGCCGACGTCTCGGGTTCAGCACCGTTCACAGCAGGCCGAGTCTCGGATGCCGGTGACGACGTGGCCTCCTCGACGGAAGGTGCTGCAGCTGCCGGGTCCTGCGTCCCTTCGCCCCGGTCGACATCATGCCCACGGGGGCCCAGGACCGCGATGCCCGTCCGGGGCTCCTGTCCATCCAAGGCCTCCAGGAATGCCACCGCGGTCATGGCTCGGATCGACTGCCCGGCCTCGCCATAGTGGACGGCCTTCCGCTCCTTGGTCGTCATGTTCACAGTGAGGGCCTCGTCCCCGGACGCGAGCGCGGCGAGGTCGTCCCGGTTTCCGGCCACCAGCACCGTGGTCTTCCTGGTGACGTTCTTCTGCGGGTGCCCACCCGCGGCGGCGATGCGCTCCCACAGGCCGTACCGGTCTCGGCCCTGGACCGGACCGGAGATCACCACGTGCTCGCCGTACAGCGGATGCCCCGGATCCGCATCCGCTGCCGCCTGGGGCATGTCTGCGACCTTGGTCTTGGAAGCGCGGCTGAACCACTCCTGGCGGCCCGGGTCCTCTTCCACGTCAGCCGCGGTCGGCATGGAACCCGACGTTCTGCGTCGGGCCGTTGTCGGTCTCACCTGGCCACCCTGCGGCCAGAGGTCACCGAGCCGCTGCACCCCCTGGTCCTTCACGATCGCCACCAGCACCTCGGCGCACGCTCGGGCATCCTGCTCGGCATCGTGGTGGTGCTCCAGCTCCACACCGTAGGCCTCCGCGAGCACCGGCAGGGTGTGCCGTGGGCTGTCCGGGCGCAGCCGCCGGGACAGCTCCAGCAGGTCCAGCCACTCCATCGGCTGCGTCGTGCGCCCCACCTCAGCGCAGGCCGCCTCGTACACGCCGCGGTCGAAGGCGGCGTTGTGCGCCACCAGTGGCAGCTGGGCACCGAGCACCTCGAGCTGACCGGCCACCTCCTCCCATCCGGGTGCGCCCCGCACGTCCTCGGCGCAGATGCCGTGGATGCCGCGGTTCAGCGCGGAGAACGAGTCCACGCCGGTGGGCGGCTGCACCAGCAGCCTCTCGGTAGCCACCACCTCGCCCTCACGGACCAGCGCGATGCCGACCGCGCACACGGACGCCCGCTGTGCGTTGGCGGTCTCCATGTCCACGGCCACGAAGTCCAGGCTCCCCGTCGTGATCACGTCGGTCTCTCCTCGCTGCGCCAGGACGGCGCGTGTCAGGGGCAGGTCGTGCCCTCGATTCTGCCTGAGCCGGGACGGCCACGCCCCCGGCACCCGCTGGAGGCGGGCACCGGGGGCGAGCGGCTGCCGTCGGGAAGCCCTCGGACGGCCTGGCCGTCAGCCGCGCGTCAGCGGGTCGCGAAGTTGACGGAGTCGTGCATCCAGGTCGGTGCGACGTCCATGTTGATGTCCGCCGGGTCCTTCAGGGTGAAGGCCACCTTGAAGTTCAGAGACTTGCCCGGCTGGATGCTCACGGTCGGGGTGTCGAGGCCCGCCGCCGCGTCGTACACCATGCCACTCTGCTCACCGCCGGAGCTCGCCTGCAGGGACGTTACCATGCTGTCGATCGGCTCCCCGGAGCCGTTCTCCACCGTCACGTCGAAGGAGTGGGCCTGCGCCCTCAAGGCCTCATCCTCCACGAAGGCGCCGGCGGACGGCGTGAAAGGCTGGGGCTGGCCGACGGTCACCGCGACGCCGTCGTTCCACGTGTAGGTGTCCCCGAAGGTCGGCTGGAACGGCCAGCCAGGCCAGGTTCTTCTTCATGGGGATTCCTCCATGCGAGTAGGGATGGGAAGCGCACCCGCTGCCACCGAGACAGTGTCCAGTGGGCACACACCGCACACGAGGAATCGGGGCGGACACGATAAGGCTCCGCCCAGAAGGCGCCCAGTCTCAGGCCCAGCCGCCCCACCAGCCCTCGAGGTCCGGTGCCGGTCCCACCGGAGCCCACCCGAGCCGCGCCACGGGCAGGGTCAGCACCCTCGCCCTGCGGCCACGCGCCTGCGCACGACGGCCCCGCACGCCGGTCAGCCGCCCCACCTCACGGACCCGGTCGGCCCCGCCGCCGGCGGTCAGCACCACGGTGTCCACGCCGGCACGCTC
>NZ_JBNFOB010000058.1:0-10860 GCF_057364565.1 Micrococcus sp. LASM2_SD2
CCCCACCCGGCGAGCGCTCCACCGCCCACCCGGCCGCCCCGGAGGTCTCGCTGCCCTCCTCGGACGGCGCCCCCGGTTCTGCGGCGGGCGGCCGCGAGCTCCTGCGGGCCGCGTTCCGGGAGCAGGCGGAGGGATCCCTGGGCACGGCGGAGCAGCTGATCCCAGGGCTGGTCCTGGGCGACCGCAGCGCCCAGAGCCCGGAGACGGACCAGGCCATGAAGGACGCCGGGCTCTCCCACCTGAGCGCGGTCTCCGGGGCGAACTGTGCGCTGCTCGCCGGGGCCGTCAGCGGCCTGCTGCGCCTGTTCCGCGTCTCCCGCGCCGCCGTGCTGGCGGCCGTGCTGGCCACGCTAGTGGTCTTCGTGGTCGTCGTGGGCCCGGAGCCGTCGGTGCTGCGGGCGGCGGTGATGGGCGGGCTCGGAACCCTCGCCCTGTTCGGCGGCCGCTCCCGTCACGCGTTCACCCTGCTCTGCCTGGCCGGGACGTCGGTGATCGTCGCCGCGCCGGGCCTGGCCGCCGAGCCGGCGCTGCAGCTCTCCGTGGCCGCGACGGCCGGCATCATCCTTGGCGCGCGACCCGCGGAGGCCCGCCTGTACACCGCGTTCGGCCGGATCCTGCCCGGCTGGGCCGCACGGTGGCTCTCGGTCACCCTGGCGGTCACCACGTGTGCGCATCTGGCATGTCAGCCGATCCTGCTGGCGATGACCGGAACCGTGTCCAGCTATGCCGTGCCGGCGAACATACTCGCCGCCCCAGCCGTCGCCCCGATCACCGTGCTCGGCACCGCCGCGGCGGCGCTGGTGCTGGCGCTCCCTCCGGTCTCCGCCGTGTTGGTGTGGCTGATCCAGTTTCCGGCCGCCTACATCGGCCTGGTGGCACACACCTCGGCCGGGCTGCCGGGCGCCCTGAAGCCGTGGCCGGAGGGACCGCTCGGTGTGGGTCTGGGCGTGCTCACCGTGGCCGCGACCGTCGCCCTGTTCGCCGTGCTGCTGCGGGAGGAACGACGACGGCACGCTCCTGTCCGACGGATGGGCCCCTCCGCGCCGGGGCCGGGCCGACAGCTGACCGCCTCCGGTGTACTCGTGGCGGTGCTGCTCGCCTCCGGTGCCGGCGGCTACGCCGCCGTGGTCCTGCCGACCCCCACCGGCCGTGCCCCTGCGGACTGGGCGGTGGCGTTCTGCGATGTGGGTCAAGGGGACATGACGGTGTTGCGCAGCGGGACGGACCGGGCCGTCGTCGTGGACGTGGGGCCGGAGCCGGAGCCCGCAGAGTCCTGCCTGGACGCGCTCGGTGTCGCCCGGGTGGACGCCGTCCTGCTGACCCATCTGCACTCGGACCACACCGGGGGACTGCATGCTGCCACCGCGCGCGGGGCGCCCGTGGTCCGCCACGCGACCCGGGGCGAGGGCATCCCGGGCCTGGGCCTGCCGGCCGGGGCAGGCGAGGAGGCCGGCACGGATCCGCCCCCGGGATCCCGACGGCTGCGCACCGGGGACGACGAGACCAGCGGAGACGTGAGTTGGCAGGTGCTGCTGGCCGACCAGGACGCGTCCACGGAGAACGACGCGTCCGCACAGGTCCTCGCCACGGTGCGGACCGGCCGGGGGCCGCTGCGGGTGCTGCTGACCGGAGACATCGAGGAGGAGGCTGCGCAGGCCTGGCTCGGCGGCCGGCACCCCGCGGCCGCCCCGCCGCCGGAGCAGGTCCACCTGTACTCGGTGGCCCACCACGGAGCGCGCAACGCAGGTGCGGCGCTACCGCGCGCCGTCGCCGCGGACGCCTATGTGGTCTCGGCCGGACGGGACAACCCCTATGGGCATCCACACCCGCAGACCCTGCAGGCATTGGCCCCGCTGGGCGCCGTGTTGCGGACGGACCGCTCGGGGACGATCGTCGTCGGCTGGGAGCCTACGGAGGACGACGACCGGCCCCGCCTGAAGATCCGCGCCCTCGACACCGGCCCCGAATGACCCGCCGCCCCCTCTCGTTTTCGCTGACGAAACGGGAGCCGTGGCCGCGTTTTCGCCAGTGAAACGGGGGAGAGGGGAGGCCGTTCCCGTTTCGCTAGCGAAAGTGCACGAGCGGGGGAGGGATCAGGCGCGGAGGACCGCCGTGAGGAACGGGGCCGTCGACCCCTCGCCCCGGGCCGCGATCTGTTCGGGCGTCCCGGATGCCACCACGCGGCCCCCGTCCGGGCCGGCACCGGGGCCCATCTCCACCACATGGTCCGCCTGCGCCACCGCACGCATGTCCAGCTCCGCCATCACCACGGTGTTGCCCGCGTCGACGAGTGACTGCAGGTGCCGCATCAGCCGCTCGGCGTCGGCGGGGTGGAGGCCTGCGGTCGGCTCGTCCAGCACGTAGAGCGTGTCTCCGCCGGAGCCGCGCTGCAGCTCGGCGGCCAGCTTCATGCGCTGCGCCTCGCCGCCGGACAGGTCCGGGGCCGCATGGCCCAGCCGCAGATACCCCAGCCCCACGTCCTGCAGCACCGCCAGCGGACGCAGCGCCTTCGGCTCGTCGGCGAACACCTCACATGCCTGTTCGATGCTCAAGGCCAGCACGTCCGCGATGCTCAGCCCGTTCCACTCCACCTCGAGCACCTCGTCCCGGTACCGGGTGCCGCCGCAGTCCGTGCAGGGGCTGCGTACACCCGGCAGGAACAGCAGCTCCACCGTCACGGACCCCTCCCCCTCACAGGTGGGGCACCGGCCGCCGGAGGTGTTGAAGGAGAACGTGCCCGCGCCGAAGCCTCGCTCCGTGGCCGCCTCGGTCCTGGCGAAGAGCCGCCGTACCTCGTCAAAGAACCCGGTGTACGTCGCCACGGTGGACCGCGGGGTCCGGCCCACCGCCGTGTGGTCGATGGACACCACCCGACGGAGCCCGCCCACGCCCGAGGCGAGGGCGCCTTCGGAGGGCGTGCGGCCGTCGTCGTGCAAGGCGGCGTCCACCACCGCCGGCAGTGCCTGGGCGACCAGGGACGACTTGCCTGCCCCTGAGACGCCGGTGACCGCGGTGAGACAGCCGAGGGGGAGCCGCACGTCCAGGTCCTGCACCGTGTTGCACCGCACCCCGGTCAGCTCCAGGCACGCCTCCGGCTCACGCCGCGGACGTGCCGGATCGGCCGGACGGTCCGTGGACAGGTACCGGGCGGTCGCGGAGTCGGCCACGGACTGCAGCTGCTCCGGCGGACCGGCATGCAGGATCCTCCCGCCGTGCACGCCCGCGCCCGGACCGACGTCCACGATCACGTCCGCATGCCGCACCACGTCCATCGCGTGCTCGACCACCACCACCGTGTTGCCCTGCTCCTTCAGCCGCACCAGCAGGTCCACGAGCGCAGACATGTCCTGCGGGTGCAGTCCGGAGGACGGCTCGTCCAACACGTACACGACGCCGAACAGCTCCGCCGCCAGCTGCGTGGCCAGGCGCAGGCGCTGCAGCTCGCCGCCGGAGAGGGTGCCGGCGGCACGGTCCAGGCCCAGATACCCCAGGCCCAGCTCGACGATCGGTGCCAGCCTCGCCTGCAGATCCGTGCCGAGGCGGCGAGCCACCGCACGGCGTGACTGCGGCACCGCCTCAACCTGTCCGGCGGCCAGCCGCACCGCCAGCCCATGCACCTCGGACAGCGGCAGGGCGGAGGTCTCCGCGATGTCCCGGCCGTCCACGGTCACCTGCAGGGCCACCGGGCGGAGCCGTCGGCCCTGGCAGTCCGGGCACGGGGTCTGCGTGAGGAACTGCGCCACCCGGCGTCGGGTCCGGTCCGAGCCGGTGGAGGCGAAGGTGTCCAGCAGGTACCGGCGGGCACCGGTGAAGGTGCCCTGGTAGGCGTGGCGCTGCCCGGCGGCCTTGGCCGCCGCCAGCTCGGCGAGCGTCGGTGCGCCGCGCCAGCAGTCCACGGTGGGGTGCTCCTCGGTGAAGAGGATCCATTCACGCGTGTCCTCGGGAAGCTCGCGCCACGGGACGTCCACGTCCACGCCCAGGGACGTCAGCACGTCCCGCAGGTTGCCGCCGGCCCAGCCCTGCGGCCAGGACGCCACCGCCTTCTGCCGGATGGTGAGGGAGTCGTCCGGGACCATGTCCTCGGCGCGGGCGTCGTAGACGTGGCCGAGCCCTTCACAGGCCGGGCAGGCCCCCTGCGGAGTGTGCGGGGAGAACGCCTCGGCGAGGATCAGCTCCTTTCCTTCCGGGTAGGTCCCGGCACGCGAGTAGAGCATCCGCAGCAGGGCGGACAGTCCGGTCAGCGTGCCCACGTCCGAGCGGGCGCCACCCGTGGCCCCGCGGGACTGCTGCAGGGCGATCGCCGGGGGCATCCCCTCGAGCAGGTCCAGCTCCGGCGCGGCGGACTGGTCGATCAGCCGGCGGGCATAGGGGGACAGGGACTCCAGGTAGCGCCGCTGGGACTCGGCATAGAGTGTCCCGAACGCCAGGGAGGACTTCCCGGACCCGGAGACGCCGGTGACCGCCACGATCGCCTCGCGCGGCAGGTCCAGGTCCACGTCCTGCAGGTTGTTCAACCGTGCACCGCGCAGCCGGATCTTGCTGGGGCCTGTGGACGGGGCGGGGGAGGAGTGCATCCGTTCAGCCTAGGATGGACACCATGGCCGCAGCACGTTCCTCACGCCCCGCCCGGTCCCGCACGGCCGCGAACCCGCTGGCCTGGCGGCAGGCGCAGCCCGGGCCGCTGATGCTGCTCAAGGGCCCGGAGGACTATGCGGCCCGCTGGGTCACCGACCAGGTGCTGAAGGCCCTGAAGCAGCGACACGAGGCGATCGAGACCCACCGCTTCCGGGCCGCGGAATACCAGCCCGGCCAGCTGGCCATGGCCGCCAGCCCGTCCCTGTTCGCCGAACCCACGCTGATCATCGCCGAGGGCCTGGAGTCCATGAACGACGCGTTCCTCACGGACGCCCTGGACCTGGTCGCCTCCGGCCCGCCCGCCGACGATGTCACCCTGCTCCTGCGCCACACCGGCGGCAACCGCGGCAAGAAGCTCCTGGACGCCGTGGCCAAGGCCGGCACCGTGGTGGACTGCGCCGCCCTGAAGAAGGACGAGGACAAGATCGCCTTCGTCTACGCGGAGTTCAAGGACCACCGCCGCCGCATCGACGAGGAGGCGGCCCGCGCCCTCGTCCAGGCCACCGGCGCCTCGCTCACCGATCTCGCCTCCGCCTGCCACCAGCTGCTGGCGGACACCGAGGGGCAGCTCACCAAAGAGGTCGTGGACCGGTACTACGGCGGCCGCGTGGAGGCCACCAGCTTCGCCGTGGCGGACGCCGCGCTGGAGGGGCAGGCCGCCCGCGCGGTGGCCCTCACCCGGCATGCGCTGGCCACCGGTGTGCACCCGGTGATGCTCACCTCGGCTCTGGCCATGAAGGCCCGCCAGGTCGCCCGCGTCATCGACTCCCACGACGCCCCGAACCAGCTCGCCTCGGCCCTCGGCGTGGCCCCTTTCCAGATGAGGTTCATCCAGCAGGCCGCCCGGCACTGGAGCCCGGCGGGCATCGCGCAGGCGGTGGAGTGGATCGCCCAGGCGGACGCCGAGGTCAAGGGCGGCTCCCGCAACCCGGACTTTGCCGTGGAGCGAGCGGTCATCCGCGTCTCCACCGGCGTGCGACGCTGAGCAAGACGATGCTCGCGAGCCACGCGCGCGACTGACCCTGGGAAAGTGAGGGCGAAGTTTCCCGGAATAACGCCGCAATTCCGGGAAACTTCGCCCTCAAGCTGCCAGGGAACGGGACACCCCCCCGGACAGCAGAAGGCCCCGTCACCATCAGGTGACGGGGCCTTCATGCGAAGCGCTGGAGGCTCAGGCGCCCATGCGGTTCACGCGGGCGGCGATGCCGGACTTGCGGTTCGCAGCCTGGTTCTTGTGGATGACGCCCTTGGAGGCGGCCTTGTCCAGCTTGCGGGAGGCGGTCTTCAGGGCCTCGCCGGCAGCGGACTTGTCGCCCGCGGCGACGGCCTGGTTCACGGCGCGGATGGCGCTCTTCAGGCCGCTCTTCACGGAGACGTTGCGCTGGCGCGCCTTCTCGTTGGTGAGGATGCGCTTCTTCTGAGACTTGATGTTAGCCAAATCAGGTCCTTCATGTCGTCGGTGCCGGCACGTGGGCCGCACCGTCTGTACAGGGGTCGTAGAGGGCATCTCGGGTCCGGTGACTGAGTGGCGTGGGGAACACCTTGGTTCTCCGCCCCGAGGGTGTCCGTCGACCGACCGGACACAATGCCCACCACCTTACCAGCCGCCACTGGCCCGAAGGAACCGGGGGGAGCGGCGTGTCACACCGGTCGCGCCCGTCCTTCCCGACGACGGCACCCGCCTCCGCCTCGCGCCGCACCGGGCGCTCAACTCACCGAGCGCTCCGCTCGGCTGCCGACAGCGACCCGCCTCAGCGGATCCAGCCTCGGCGGTCGGCCAGGGCCGCCGCCACGTCGTCGAACCGAGCGCGGTCCAGCACACCGCCCTCGCGGCGCACGTCGCGCGGGTCCACACGGAGGATGCGGTCCAGCTTCACCTCGGAGGGGCGGCCCTTGGAGTCCCAGGCGCCGGCGCCGATGTCCACGTAGTCCGGGTCGGAGGTGTGGGCGTTGTTGCGGTCCTTGGAGGTGAGCATCAGGCCGAGGAGCCGGCCGTCGTCGTGCCCCACGATGAGCACGGGCCGGTCCTTGCCGCGGCCGTCCATCTCCTCGAAGGGGACCCACGTCCACACGACCTCGCCGGGGCCGGCCTCCGGGCCGGGGACCGGGTCGTACTCCACGCGGGTGCGGCCGCTGAAGTCTCCGGGGTAGCGGGACGTGCGCTGCGGGTCGTTCTGGACGCCGGCGCCGCCCTGGCGAGGTGCGGAGCCCGAGCCCCGGGGGCCCGGACCCTGCTGGCGACCTTCGCCGCCCTGCAGTCTCTTGACAGTGCGGTAGATCTGCCGGCCCATCCGGAGGGCACGCATGAGGTCGATGGCCATGGAAACGAGCCTACCGGTCCATGCATGGAAGAATGGGCCGTTGATCCATCTCTCCACGAGCGAAGGAAGTGTCCTGTGTCGCCTCTGGCGTCGAACCCGCCCGTGCCCGCGCGCACCGATCCCTCGGTGATCCGCAACTTCTGCATCATCGCGCACATCGACCACGGCAAGTCCACCCTGGCCGACCGCATGCTGCAGTGCACCGGCGTGGTCCAGCCGCGTGACATGAAGGCCCAGTACCTGGACCGCATGGACATCGAGCGCGAGCGCGGCATCACCATCAAGTCCCAGGCGGTGCGCATGCCGTGGGAGGTCGATGGCGTCAACTACGCGCTGAACATGATCGACACCCCGGGCCACGTGGACTTCACCTACGAGGTCTCCCGCTCCCTGGCCTCCTGTGAGGGTGCGATCCTCCTGGTGGACGCGGCACAGGGCATCGAGGCGCAGACCCTGGCCAACCTCTACCTGGCCATGGAGAACGAGCTCGAGATCATCCCGGTGCTCAACAAGATCGACCTGCCGGCGGCGGACCCGGACCGGTACGCCGCGGAGATCGCGCAGCTGATCGGCTGCGAGCCGGAGGACGTGCTGCGCGTGTCCGGCAAGACCGGCGTGGGTGTGCCGGAGCTGCTGGACCGCGTGGTCCAGGCCCTGCCGGCCCCGGAGGGCATGGCCGACGCCCCGGCTCGTGCCATGATCTTCGACTCCGTCTACGACACCTACCGCGGCGTGGTCACCTACGTCCGCGTGGTGGACGGCCAGCTCTCCCCGCGCGAGAAGATCCGCATGATGTCCACCGGCGCCACGCACGAGCTGCTGGAGATCGGCGTGTCCTCCCCGGAGCCGCAGCCCACCCAGGGCCTGGGCATGGGCGAGGTGGGCTACCTCATCACCGGCGTGAAGGACGTCCGCCAGTCCAAGGTGGGCGACACCGTCACGCTCGAGTCCGACCCGGCACCGGACGAGATCGGCGGCTACCGGGACCCGCAGCCGATGGTGTTCTCCGGCCTCTACCCGATCGACGGGTCGGACTACCCGGTGCTGCGCGACGCCCTGGACAAGCTCAAGCTCAACGACGCCGCCCTGAACTACGAGCCGGAGACCTCCGTGGCCCTCGGCTTCGGCTTCCGCGTGGGCTTCCTGGGCCTGCTGCACCTGGAGATCGTCCGTGAGCGCCTGGAGCGCGAGTTCGACCTGGACCTGATCTCCACGATGCCGAACGTGGTCTACCAGGTCACCACCGAGGACCGCACCGTGGTGGAGGTGACCAACCCGTCGGAGTTCCCGGAGGGCAAGATCCACGAGGTCCGCGAGCCCATGGCGGCGGCCACGATCATCGTGCCGGCCGAGTTCATCGGCGCCGTGATGGAGCTGTGCCAGTCCAAGCGAGGCAACCTGCAGGGCATGGACTACCTGTCCGAGGAGCGCGTGGAGATCCGCTACCGCATCCCGCTGGCGGAGATCGTCTTCGACTTCTTCGACTCCCTGAAGTCCCGCACCAAGGGCTACGCGTCCCTGAACTGGGGTGCGGACGGGGACCAGGCCGCGGACCTGGTCAAGGTGGACATCCTGCTGCAGGGCGACCAGGTGGACGCGTTCTCCGCGATCACCCACCGCGACTTCGCCTACTCCTACGGCACCATGATGACCGCGAAGCTCAAGGAGCTCATCCCGCGGCAGCAGTTCGAGGTGCCGATCCAGGCCGCCATCGGCTCGCGCATCATCGCCCGCGAGAACATCCGCGCGATCCGCAAGGACGTGCTCTCCAAGTGCTACGGCGGAGACATCTCCCGCAAGCGCAAGCTGCTGGAGAAGCAGAAGGAGGGCAAGAAGCGCATGAAGATGGTGGGCACCGTGGAGGTCCCGCAGGAGGCGTTCATCGCCGCGCTGTCCTCGGACTCCTCGTCCGCAGACAAGGGCAAGAAGTAAGGCGTGCCCGCCACCCTGCCGCTCGGCGAGCCCGTTCCCGACGACGGCCACCTCCCCGCCGCCTGCGCGGAGGCGGTCCGGGCGTCCCTCGCCTCGGATGCCTCGAGGACGTTCAGCCTGTATGTGCATGTGCCGTTCTGCACGGTGCGCTGCGGGTACTGCGACTTCAACACGTACACCGCCCCGGACCTGGGGCCGGGGGCGTCCCGCGGCGACTACGCGGACACGGCCGTGGCGGAGATCGGCTTCGCCGCGCGGTCGCTGCGGGAGTCCGGGGTCCCGGCCCGGCCATTGCACACGGTGTTCTTCGGCGGCGGCACGCCCACGCTGCTGCCGGCGGCGCACCTGGTGCGCATCCTGGACGCGGCGCGTGAGGCCTTCGGGATCGTCCCCGGCGCCGAGGTGACCGTGGAGGCCAACCCGGACACCGTGGACGAGTCCTACCTGCGCGAGCTGGCCGCCGGGGGAGTGACCCGGGTGTCCGTGGGCATGCAGTCCGCCGTGCCTCACGTGCTCGCCACGCTCGAGCGCACCCACCGGCCGGAGAACATCCCGGCCGCGGTGGAGGCGGCCCGCGCTGCCGGGCTGGACGTGTCCCTGGACCTGATCTACGGCACCCCGGGCGAGTCGCTCGAGGACTGGCGCGTCACGCTGCAGACCGCGATCGGCTGCCGCCCGGACCACATCAGCGCCTACTCGCTGATCGTGGAGGAGGGCACGAAGTTCGGCGCCCAGGTGGCCCGCGGCCAGGTGGCGGACGTCGATCCGGACGACCAAGCGGACAAGTACCTGCTCGCCGACGAGCTGCTGGAGCAGGCCGGCTTCCGCTGGTACGAGGTCTCCAACTGGGCGCACGACCGGCCGGACCGGCGAGCACCGCGCCAAGCACAACGTGGCCTACTGGCGGGACATGGACTGGTGGGGGATCGGCCCGGGGTCGCACTCGCACGTCGCCGGCGTGCGGTTCTGGAACGCCAAGCACCCGGCCGCCTACGCGCAGCGCCTGGCCACCGGCGTCACTCCGGCCGTGGGCCGTGAGATGCCGGACGCCGAGGCGCGGCTGCTCGAGCGGATCATGCTGAACGTGCGGATGGTCGAGGGGCTGGACGTGAAGGTCCTGGAGCAGGCCGAGGACGGGGGAGCGGCGGCCCGTGCCCGCATACCGCAGCTGATCGCGGACGGACTGGTCGACGGCCGGCTCGCCCTGGCCGGCCGCATCGTGCCCACGCTGGAGGGCCGTCTGCGCAACGACCACATCGTACGCGAGCTCGCCGGCTTCTGAGCTGCCCCTTCCCCACGGCGTTGGGGGCGAAGTTTCCCCTCATTCGCGCCGCAATGACGGGAAACTTCGCCCTCGACGTCACCGGGATCGTCGACGACTCGTCCGTCGATGCCGTACGCCATTGCACCTCCGGGCCCCACAGCCCACACCCCCACAACGACGACGGCGCCCTCCCCACGAAGGGGGAGAGCGCCGTGCGCTGGGGTCGCCGTCCGTCAGCGCAGGATGCGCAGGTTGAACGGGTAGCGGTACGGGCGGCCCTTGTTCACCTGGGAGCCGCCGAGGATGCCGTAGAACGCCATGACCATCCAGATCAGGGCGCCGAGGATCGCGAAGATCGGCCCGAGCACCGGGAGCTGGCCGAGGAAGAAGAACACGCCCATCAGCAGGGTCGGCGGCACGGCGAAGTTCAGCGCCTCCTTGGCCTCCTGTGCGGTGAAGGGTCCGCGATCCCGGTAGAGCAGCCAGATCGCCAGGGGCGCCACGAAGCCCACGGCCACGCCGAAGTGCGCCATGGTGGCCCGCTCGCGGTCCTGCTTCGCGGTCAGCGGGGCACCGGGGCCGGAAGTGGCGTCAGAGCGCATCGGGCACCACCTGGGTGCCGACGCCGGCCGAGGTGAAGACCTCCAGCAGCATCGAGTGGGGGCGGCGGCCGTCCACCACGTGGGCGCGGGGCACACCGGCGTCGAT
>NZ_JBNFOB010000059.1:0-10761 GCF_057364565.1 Micrococcus sp. LASM2_SD2
TCGAACGATCGCCGCGGCCGCCCTGCTGCAGGCGCAGCGCCCGGCGCGGATAGCCGAGACGGTCCCAGGCGGTGAGCACCTCGGCGGTGGAGGCCGACGCGAGGTCCGCGGGTGCCGGCCAGCGCTCCATCCAGTCCAGCCACCGCGGGAGGACGCGGGCCACCGGGGTCTGCTGGAGCATGATCTCCGAGACCATCACGCCCCAGGGCGAGCAGCCGGCGCTGCGCCAGGGCAGGTCCCGGGCGTGCACGTCGAACCAGTCCAGGACCGCCGTGTGCAGCCGTTCCCGGGCGGTGGGAGTGAGTTCGGCGACCTCGGGCATGGCGTCCACTGTAGTGGTGGCCCCCGGTCCTACCCTGGTGGGATGGACGGCCCTTCCCCCACCGAGTCCGAGCGCGCCCGGCGGCGTGCCGCGATGTTCCGCCGGCGACGCCTCGTCGTCGGCACGCTGGCGGTCGTCGTCGTGGCGGTCCTCGTGCTCGCGGGCATCGCCCTCGGTGGCCTGATCTCCCGGTTGGTGCAGGACATGACCGGCCGAGCGGACCCCGGGCCGGCGGCCGTGAGCACGTCCCCGGCCCCGGCGCAGCGGCCCTCCGAGGAGGCGTCGCCGGAGGAGGGCGACCCGTCGCGGTCGGCGTCACAGGACGCCTCCCCGTCACCGAAGGACGGGTCCGCCGACTCCTCGGAGGACCCGTCGGACGGGCAGTCGGACGAGCCGAGCGAGGACGCCTCGGAGGAGCCGAGCCCGTCGCCGTCCTCGAGCAGCCCGGCGGCCCTCGAGCCGCCGTGCCGGGACTCGGCGGTCCAGGTCACCGCGGGCACGGACAAGACGGTCTACGACCGGGGCGAGCGCCCCGAGCTGGCGCTGAAGGTCATGAACCTGTCCTCCGAGCCGTGCACGCTCAACGTCGGGACCACGCAGCAGGCCTTCGAGGTCACCACCGCCGAGGGGGAGGACGTCTTCTCCACCGAGGTGTGCCAGGCCGATCCACAGGACCAGGACATGGTCCTCGTCCCGCACGACGAGCAGACGGCCCTGTTCGAGTGGCCGCGGCGCACCTCGGAGAAGGACTGCACGAAGCGCGGCGACCTCGTGGATCCCGGCTCCTACCGGCTCCGGGTCTCCCTGGGCGATCGCCGCTCCCCGACCGTCGCGTTCCGCCTCACGGACGACGAGCCGGCACGGCAGGACTGATCGGGCTCCTGCCGTCGTCCTGGACGACGCCGGACGGTGTCAGCGGGTCCAGGTGGGGATGGTGCCCAACGCCTCGGACAGTGAGCCGACCTGCGCGACCGTGAACCCCTTCGGGACCTCGCCCAGCGGCTCGGGAGAGCGCGGCACGATCGCCCGGGTGAAGCCCAGGCGGGCGGCCTCGCGCACGCGACGGCCGATGCCGGGCACCGGGCGCACCTCACCGGCCAGGCCGAGCTCGCCCACGGCGATCATGCCGGTGGGCACGGGAGCGCCGAGCTTCGCCGAGGCCACCGCCACCGCCACCGCCAGGTCCGACGCCGGTTCGGAGAGCCGGACGCCGCCGACCGTGGCCACGTAGCAGTCGTCCTGGGCCAGGGCGAAGCGCGCCCGACGCTGCAGCACGGCCAGCAGCATGTTCACCCGGGCCGCGTCCACCCCGGAGACGGTGCGCCTGGGGCTCCCGCCGGCGGACGGGGTGAGCAGGGACTGCACCTCCGCCACCAGGGGGCGGCGGCCCTCGAGCGTCACAGTGACGCAGGTGCCCTCCACCGGCTCGGCGGTGCCGGAGAGGAACAGCCCGGAGGGGTCGTCCAGGGACTCGATCCCGTCCTCCCGCAGGTCGAAGCAGCCGACCTCGTCCGTGGGGCCGAAGCGGTTCTTCACGGCGCGGACCAGGCGCAGCCGCGAGTGGCGGTCGCCCTCGAACTGGCAGACCACGTCCACCAGGTGCTCGAGCAGCCGGGGGCCGGCGATCGTGCCGTCCTTGGTCACGTGGCCCACCAGCACCGTGGTGATGCCCTTCTCCTTGGCCGTGCGGATCAGCGAGGCGGCGACCTCGCGCACCTGGGTGACGCCGCCGGCGATGCCGTCCACCTCGGCCGACTGCAGGGTCTGCACCGAGTCCACCACCACGAGCGACGGCCGGATCCGCTCGATCTGCCCCAGCGCGCGGCCCAGATCCGTCTCCGCCGCCAGGTGCAGCGTGTCCGCCAGCGCCCCGATGCGGTCTCCCCGAGAGCGCACCTGCGCGGCCGACTCCTCACCCGTGAGGTAGAGGACGGGCTTGGACTCGCCGTCCGTGCCGCGGGCGGTCTGCGCGGCCACGTCCAGCAGGAGCGTGGACTTGCCGATGCCCGGCTCGCCGGCCAGCAGGATCACGGCCCCGGGCACGAGGCCGCCGCCGAGGACGCGGTCCAGTTCCCGGACGCCGGTGCTGCGGAAGGAGGCGAGGGTGGCGTCCACGTCCGCGATGCGGGGCGCGGCCGCCGCCACGGTGGCCGCCTTCGTCTTGCCCGTGGTGGCCGTCATCCCGGCCTCCTCCACGGTGCCCCAGGCCTGGCACTCGCCGCACCGGCCCACCCACTTCACCGTGGTCCAGCCGCACTCGGTGCACTTGTAGCCGGGAGACCTGCGGGTGGAGGACTTCGAACTCGCCATGGATCCCACTCTAGGTGTGGGCGCGGACGGCGTAGGCCGTGCGGGCCGCCGTGTGGAGGAGGCGAGGGGAGCGGGGCAGGTGAGGGGCCGTCGTCGGGGGACGGGTGGAGGCCGCGCGGCGGACTCAGAGGCCGGGGAGGTAGCCGACGGCGTCCTCGTGCTCGCAGCCGGTGGCCTCGAGCAGGTCGACCATCATCGGACGCAGGAGCATCACCAGGGCCTCGCCGTGGAGGGAGCCGCCGCCCAGGGAGGTCGGATGCAAACCCGAGGCCGCGGCGCCGAGGGCCTCCCGCGCGCCCAGGCGGCCCTGTCGACGGCCGGAGACCGTGGGCTCGTCGAAGGAGCGGTGCAGGATCTCGACCCCGTCCGCGGCCTCGTCGAACCAGCTGCTGAACGCCTCGGCCGCCTCCTCCGTGAGGGAGCCCGAGTCGATGAGCGTGACCACCCGGCGGGCCACGATGCGCAGGGAACGGATCGCCAGGTCCGAGCGGTCCACCGCATAGGCGACCTCGGAGACGAACCCCTTGGAGCCGCGCTCCAGCGGCGAGTACGTGGTGACCTCCCGTGCCATCTTCACCTCGCGGCGCAGCTCGTCCAGCACGGACTGGGTGCCGCGGCCGGTGATCAGCGCCATCCACGCGGTCCGGGAGTCGTGGGTGCGCAGGGCGGAGGACAGGTCCCTCAGGATGGACACCATGGGGTCATAGAGCAGCTGGAGCCGCTTGGCCGTGGACTGGCGAGTGCGGTGCGGCATGAGGAACGCGACCCCGAGGGCGAAGCAGGCGCCGACGATCGCGTCCAGGCTCCGGGAGAACGGCCCGTCCGCCGGGGCGGGGAGGAGGACGACCAGCACCGCCTGGAGGGACATCTGCGTGGCGAAGATCGGCCCGGAGTCCAGGAACCGGGCGATCATCATCGAGGCGAACAGGACGATCGCGGCCTGCCACATGCCGCGGCCCAGGCCGAGCATCAGCGCGTCCCCGATGACGATGCCGAGCGTGCAGCCGAAGGAGACCTCCAGGACGCGGCGCAGCCGGGGCTCACGGCCCCAGCCCAGGCCCACCAGTGTGGCCGTCGCGGCGAACAGCGGCCCCTCGTGGCCCAGCACCGCCTCCGCGAACCAGTAGGCGGCGACCGCCGCGAACGTGGCCAGGCCGGCGTGGCCCGCCGACGAGCGGGCCCTCCTCCAGCCGGCTCGGGAGCGGCGGCTGAGGAACCGCCGGGCCCGCTCCCGGATGCCGAGGTCCTCCACCCTCGGCAGGGTGCCGGTGGCGGTGGACTGACGCTGTTCCATGTGCGCCAGCCTACCGGCGGACGGGCATGGGCGACGCTGGAGCTGTGGCCGGGCTCTCACCTCTGCGGGCGCCCTGTGGACCAGGTCACAGAACGGTGACGAAGTGTGAGCCGCAGTTCACCGAGCGTTCAACTTCCCCGGCCTCATGGTTCACAGACCGTCCGTAGGTTGAATGACGTCGCAGGAGCCACCGGGGTGCCCGTCAGGGCGACCCACCTCAACGGAACGGGCTCCTGTCACCACTGTCATCCGACCTCCGAAAGGGGCACTTCCCGATGAAGGCTCTCCGTGCAGGCCGCGCCGCGGCCCTCCTGTCCGTCGCCGCGCTGGCCCTGACCGCTTGCTCCTCCGCCGACAACGGCGGTGGCTCCAACGGCGGCTCCGAGAACGGCGGCGGCGAGGCCGCCCAGGTCTCCGGCACCCTCACCGGCGGCGGCGCCTCGTCGCAGGAGGCCGCCATGGGCGCCTGGACCGCCGGCGTCTCCGACGTCGCCCCGGAGCTCTCCGTCAAGTACGACCCGGTCGGCTCCGGCTCCGGTCGCGAGGGCTTCCTGTCCGGCCAGTACTCCTTCGCCGGCTCCGACGCCGCGATGGACGAGGAGGAGCTCGGCCAGACCAAGGAGGTCTGCGGCGACAAGGGCGCCTTCCACGTCCCGGCCTACATCTCCCCGATCGCCGTGGCCTACAACCTCGAGGGCGTCGAGGGTGTCCAGATGGACGCTGAGACCATCGCCAAGGTCTTCGCCGGCGAGATCACCAAGTGGAACGACCCGGCCATCGCCGACCAGAACGAGGGCGTCGAGCTGCCGGAGAAGGACATCACCGTCGTTCACCGCTCCGACGACTCGGGCACCACCGAGAACTTCACCGCCTACCTCACCGAGGCCGCCGGCGACGCCTGGAAGTACGACGAGGTCGAGACCTGGCCGTCCGAGATCCAGGCCGAGTCCGCCCAGGGCACCAAGGGCGTCGTGGGCCTGGCCTCCGACACCGACGGTGCCATCACCTACGCCGATGCGTCCGCCACCGAGGGCATGAACACCGTGAAGGTGAAGGTCGGCGAGGAGTACGTCGAGTACTCCTCCGAGGCCGCCGCCGCCACCGTGGACAAGTCCGAGGGCAAGGAGGACGGCTCCATCGAGCTCGACCGCGCCACCGGTGAGGAGGGCGTCTACCCGATCGTCCTGGTCTCCTACCACATCTACTGCAACGAGTACCAGGACCAGGAGACCGCCGACCAGGTCAAGGCCTTCGCCAACTACGTGATCTCCGAGGACGGCCAGAAGACCGCCGAGGAGTCCGCGGGCAACGCCCCGATCTCCGAGGACACCCGCAAGGCCGCCCAGGAGCGCATCGACGCGATCGGCGCCCAGGGCTGATCCGCCTGACCCACTCCGCGCTGTGACGCCGCCGTCAGCCGTCGGCCCCGTGTCAAACGGGGTCGACGGCTGACGCCGTGGACGAGCAGAGCCGTCTCATCCCCGCGGGCCGCCGGAGCGGACCCGTCCACCACTGAACCAAGGGAAGGCATCGTGACCTCACCTGCTACCGAGACCGCAGCCCCGCGGTCCTCGACCCTGAAGGCCTCCCGCGGCAGCGCCGCCGGAGACAAGGTCTTCTCCGGTCTGGCCCTCGCCGCGGGCATCATCATCCTGCTGGTGCTCGCCTTCGTGGCGATCTTCCTCGTCTGGAAGTCGCTGCCGGCCCTGTTCCCGGAGGCCTTCGACACGGAGCTCAAGTCCGCGGACACCTTCTTCCAGTACGTGTGGCCGCTCATGGCGGGCACCGTCATGGCCGCGATCGCCGCGCTGCTGATCGCCACCCCGATCGCGGTGGGCGTCGCCCTGTTCATCTCCCACTACGCCCCGCCGAAGATCGCCCAGCCGGTCGGCTATGTGATCGACCTGCTCGCCGCGATCCCCTCGGTGGTCTACGGCGTGTGGGGCTGGCTCACCCTGGCCCCGCTGATGGTCCCGATCTACGAGTGGCTGCACAAGTACCTCGGCTTCCTGCCGATCTTCGGCGGCTCCGTGACCACCACCGGCCGTACCCTCATGACCTCGGGCGTGGTGCTCGCGGTGATGATCCTGCCGATCATCACCGCCCTGTGCCGCGAGATCTTCTCCCAGACCCCGAAGCTGCACGAGGAGGCCGCCCTCGGCCTCGGCGCCACCCGCTGGGAGATGATCAAGATGACCGTCTTCCCGTTCGCGCGTGCCGGCATCATCTCCTCGATCATGCTCGGACTCGGCCGCGCCCTCGGTGAGACCATGGCGGTCACCCTGGTCCTGTCCCCGGGCCAGTTCAGCTGGTCCATGGTCCAGTCCGGCGCCAACGCCACGATCCCGTCCGAGATCGCGCTGAACTTCCCGGAGGCCTTCGGCATCCGACTCAATGAGCTGATCGCCGCGGGCCTGATGCTGTTCATCATCACTCTGATCGTGAACATGGTCGCCCGCTGGATCGTGAACAAGCACAAGGAATTCTCGGGGGCCAACTGATGAGCACGACTGTGAACCACACTCCCGCCCAGGCCGGCTCCGGCGGCCCGGGGCACCGCGGAGCCCAGAAGATCTCCGTGGACAGCCCGTCCCTGCGCTCCGGCCGGAAGCCACGTGGGCCTGGATGGCCGTGCTGGCCGGCGCGCTGGCGTTGGCCGCCGTCCTCGTCTTCGTCCTCACCGGCGGCGGCTTCGCCATCGGCGGTTTCGCCGTCCTGGTCGGTCTGTTCTACGTGATCGGCATGTACGTGGTGGACCACATGCTGGAGACCCGGCGCCGCGCCACGGACAACCTCTGGCGGAACCTGGTCTGGGGCACCTTCATCATCGCCCTGATCCCCCTGGTCTCCGTTATCTGGTCCGTGGTGGCCACCGGCGTGCCGACCCTGGTGACCCAGCCGCAGGTCCTGTTCTATGACATGGCGGGCATCACCGGCGCCGACGACGCCGCGTACCGGGATGCCGGGTCCGCGGCCGGCGCCCTGCCCGGCGGCTTCGTGCACGCGCTGATCGGCACGGTGGTCATCACCCTGATCGCCACGGTCATCTCGGTCCCGATCGGCCTGCTGACCTCCATCTACCTGGTGGAGTACGGCAAGGACAGCTGGTTCTCCCGGGCCATCATCTTCTTCGTGGACGTCATGACCGGCATCCCGTCCATCGTGGCCGGCCTCTTCGCCTTCGCCATGATGCAGGTCGTCATGGAGCTGATCATGGGCCCCGGCCCGGCGGCCATGCAGGCCGTGAAGATGGGCTTCTCCGCGGCGATCGCGCTGTGCGTGCTGATGATCCCCGTGGTGGTGCGCTCCACCGAGGAGATGCTGCGCGTGGTGCCGAACGAGCTCCGTGAGGGCTCCTACGCACTGGGCGTGCGCAAGTGGCGCACCATCTTCAAGGTGGTCCTGCCGACCGCCATCTCGGGCATCGCCTCCGGCGTCACCCTGGCCATCGCCCGTGTGGCCGGCGAGACCGCCCCGATCCTCGTGACCGCGGGCTACGCCATGAACATCAACTGGGACCCGTTCGACGAGTGGATGACCGCGCTGCCGGTGTTCATCTATCGTCAGCTGGTCGCCCCGACCTCGCCGACCGCGTCGGATCCGTCCCTGCAGCGCGCCTGGGCCGCGGCCCTGGTGCTGATCGTGATCGTCATGGGCCTGAACCTGATCGCCCGCGTGATCGCCAAGGCGTTCGCCCCGAAGAAGGGCCGCTGACCTGGTCCGGCACGGGGCATGCACCCCGTGCCGGACCGCCGGCCCACAGACTCCCGCTCCACAGCGACTCCCCAGAAGGAATACCGCACATGTCCAAGCGCATCCAGGCCATCGACGTCGACGTCTTCTACGGCAAGTTCAAGGCCGTCGAGGGCGTGAACATCGAGATCGCCCCCCGTTCCGTGACCGCCTTCATCGGCCCCTCCGGCTGCGGCAAGACCACCTTCCTTCGCGCCATCAACCGCATGCACGAGGTGCTCCCGGGCGCCTACGTGGACGGCTCCCTGCTGCTCGACGGCGAGGACATCTACGCCAACGGCGTGGACCCGGTGGCCGTCCGCTCCAAGATCGGCATGGTCTTCCAGCGTCCGAACCCGTTCCCCACCATGTCCATCCGGGAGAACGTGCTTGCCGGCTACAAGCTCAACGGCACGCGCCTGTCCCGCTCCAACGCGGACGCGATCGTGGAGAAGTCCCTGCGCGGCGCTAACCTCTGGAGCGAGGTCAAGGACCGCCTGGACAAGCCGGGCTCGGGCCTCTCCGGTGGCCAGCAGCAGCGCCTCTGCATCGCCCGCACCATCGCCGTGTCCCCGGAGGTCATCCTCATGGACGAGCCGTGCTCGGCCCTGGACCCGATCTCCACCCTGGCCGTCGAAGACCTCATCAACGAGATGAAGGAGGAGTACACGGTCATCATCGTCACGCACAACATGCAGCAGGCCGCGCGTGTGGCGGACAAGACCGCGTTCTTCAACATCGCCGGCGTCGGCAAGCCGGGCAAGCTCATCGAGTACGACGAGACCAACGTCATCTTCAACAACCCCTCGAACCAGCAGACCGAGGACTACGTGTCCGGCCGCTTCGGCTGATCGGCACCGCCTCCTCGGGAGGCGACCCCACGCGACGGCTCCGTCACCTCACGAGGTGACGGAGCCGTCGTCGTTGTCCTCCGAGTGCGGAATCCGGCGGAGTGAGGGCGAACCTTCCCGGAATTCTGGCGGAATCCCGGGAAACTCCGCCCCCACGCCGCAGGCTGTCGGTCTCCGGCCCCGCCCAATACTCTGACGTCCGACTGTCATATGACACAGATCACGCACAGGGCGAGTAGGGTCGAGCACATCCCGCCGCACCTCGGAGGACTGAGGCCCCGGAGGTCCGGCGTCGCACCAACCAGAAGGGGAGCCTCGATGTCCACTCGCACACCACAGCATCCACCCGCCTCCTCCGCCCGTGCCGACGGTGGCGAGGACACCGGCTTCAAGCGCGTCCTCGGCCCCTTCGACGCCTACGCGATCGGCTTCGGCGCGATGATCGGCTTCGGCTGGGTCGTCCTGGCCGGAGACTGGCTCAGGGAGGCCGGCACCCTCGGCGCCGTGATCGCCATGGTCGGCGGCGGCGCCATCATGGTCGTCGTCGGCCTGGTCTACGCGGAGCTCGTGTCCGCGATCCCGAAGGCCGGCGGAGAGCACCACTACCTGCTCCGCGGCCTCGGCGCGCGCTGGTCCTTCGTCGGCTCCTGGGGCATCACGGGCGGCTACATCTCCGTGGTCGCCTTCGAGGCGGTCGCCCTGCCACGGACCGTCGGGTACCTCTGGCCGGGCATCGAGTCCGTGCACCTCTACGACGCGTTCGGCACCCCGGTGTACCTCGTCTGGGCCCTCGTGGGCGCCGGCGCCGCCGTGGTCATCACCTGGATCAACTACATCGGCGTGAAGCTCGCGGGCATCGTCCAGACCATCGTGGTCTGCGCCCTGCTGGCGATCGGCCTCCTGCTGATCTTCGGAGCGGGCACCAACGGATCGGTGTCCAACATGGAGCCGTTCTTCACGGATGCTGCCGGCATCTTCACCGTGCTGATCGTGGTGCCGTTCATGTTCGTCGGCTTCGACGTGATCCCGCAGTCCGCGGAGGAGCTGAGGATGCCGGCGAAGAAGATCGGCCGCATGGTGGTCATCACGGTCGCCGGCGCGACGCTCTGGTACGCGATGGTGGTCCTCACCAACGGCTCCGCCATGCCCGCCGAGCAGCTCGCCGAGTCCGACCTCGCCACCGCCGACTCCATGGCCGCCCTCTTCGACAGCCCCGCCATGGGCAACGTCCTGCTCATCGGCGGCCTGGCCGGCATCCTGACCTCCTGGATCGCCCTGCTCATGGGCGCCGCCCGCCTCATGTACGCGATGGGCGTCTCCGGCATGCTGCCGCGCTGGTTCGGCCGCCTGCACCCGAAGTACCGCACCCCGTCCAACGCCGTGCTGTTCATCGGTGCCCTGTCCGTGATCGCCCCGTTCCTGGGCGCCGGAGCGCTGGGCTGGTTCGTGGACTCCGGCTCCCCATCCATCGTGCTGACCTACCTCATGGTCTGCGTGGTCTTCCTGGTGCTGCGCCGCCGGGAGCCGACCATGGAGCGCCCGTTCGCCGCCGGGGGCCGCACCGGAGGCACCGTGCTGGGCGTCGCGGGCGTCGTCCTGACCGCCTTCCTGCTGTCCCTGTACATCCCGGGCATGCCGGCGCAGATCCACGTGATGTCCTACGTGCTGCTCGGTGCCTGGTGGCTGCTGGGCATGGTGTTCCTGTTCCGTCTGCCGCGCGGCATCGAGCCGGGCGAGGACGCCGAGGAGCGCCTGCTGCACGTCCTGGACACCCGGGGCATGCCGGTGGTGCGGCAGCGCGGCTGAACCCGGCCGAGTGAGGGCGAACCTTCCCGCAATTCCGGCGGAATTCCGGGAAACTCCGCCCCCAAAACGTTGGGAGCGGGGGAGCGGGGGCCGAGTCCGCCCGCTCAGGCGAACACGAGCACGCCGCTGGCCAGGACGAAGGACAGCACCAGGCACACCGCCGGGGTGGCCACCCACCACAGCGCCACCCGGGCCAGCTGACCCCAGCGGACGGAGGAGAAGGTCTGGTCCTGGCCGGCGCCCACGATCGAGGTGACGGTCATGTGGGTGGCGGACATCGGCATGTGCAGCAGCAGCGAGCCGAAGAGCAGCCAGGCCGCCGCCGTGCCGGCCGCCACCGAGGCGCGCCAGCGGATCCAGGGTCACCAGGCGCTCGGTGAGGGGTCCCAGGAGATGCGCCACGCGCCGCCGAGCGTCGCCCGCGGCCACCGCCGCCGCGAAAACAC
>NZ_JBNFOB010000060.1:0-10718 GCF_057364565.1 Micrococcus sp. LASM2_SD2
GACCTCGCCCGACGTGGCCGCCCCACCACCGCCGGCGCCGCATCGGCCTGGTGCTCGCCGGGCTCATCGCGCTGGCCGTGGTGCTCTCGGCCGTGCAGATCTGGGGTGGCCAACCCGCTGGCCGCGGCCCCGGACGGCAGGGGACTCGGGGAGGTCTACGCGGACCTCGGTGCCGCCGGCGAGCTGTCCGGCCAGTGGTTCGCCGCCCTCATGCACGTGGCCGGGCTGGCCGCCGCGGGGATCCTCGCCTGGTTCACGATCGACCGCTATGAGGTCTCCCGCTCCGTCCTGGCCGCGGCCGGCGGGATGCTGCTGGCCCTGGCCGCCCCGGCCTACTGGCTTGCCTCCTTCCACATGGGCATGGGCCTGGCGGACACCTACGGCATCGGCGGGGCCGACCACTCCCGGCTCTCCTGGGTGGTGTACCTGCTCGCCCTCGTCGGCGTCGCGGTGCTGGTGCGCGAACTGCTCGCCGGCCGGCGCGCCGCTCCGGCGGCCCGCTGAGCCGTCCCACCAGGCAGTCCTTCCCGACGACGGCCGCGCGCCTCCGGCTGCCGGCGTATGTCTGCTCGTGGGACCGCCTCCGGCGGGGCCGGCTCAGGCGAAGATCAGGGCGACGACCATCATGGCCGGGATCGCCAGCACCGTGGTCACCAGGACGGTGTCCTTGGCGACCACCTGGCCGGTCTCGTAGCGCACCGCCGCCACGAACACGTTCTGCGCGGTGGGCAGGGATGCCAGCACCACGGCGATCATCAGCTCTCGGCCGTCCAGCCCCACCACGAACGCGCCGATCAGCCAGGCGATCACCGGGTGCGCCACCAGCTTCATCGCGGAGGCAAGCAGGGCGTCCCCGACGCGCCCGTCGGCGCGGCGCAGCGGCCGCGAGTCGGCCAGGGACATGCCGAACGCGATGAGCATCGCGGGGATGGACAGGCCGCCGATCAGCTCCACCGAGTCCCACAGCGGCGCCGGCAGGGACCAGCCGGAGGCGGAGAAGACCAGGCCGAGGATCGAGCCGACGATCATCGGGTTGCGCGCGGTCTGCCCCAGCTGGCTCGCCACCCGGCGGAACCGGCCGTAGGCGGAGGGGGAGCGATGCGCGGAGGGCGAGCGGCCGTCGTCGGGAAGCGGGGCCCGGTCCGACTCCGCCCGGCGGGATTCCGCGGCGAGCGCGGCCTCCACCGCGGTGATGTAGACCGGCGTGTAGACCGCAAGCTGGAAGAGGATCACCGGCGCGGCCAGGGCGGCGTCCCCGAGGACGTAGGCGGCGATCGGCAGGCCGAGGTTCGCCGAGTTCACCATCGAGGAGCTCAGCGCGGCGATCACCCGCTCGGAGCCGGTCCGGGCAGGCAGCACGAACCGGGCCACCAGCATGAACGCGGCGGCGCACACGAACGCGGAGGCGGTCGCCACCCACAGCTGCGGGCCGAGGACCTCCGCCACGTCCGCCTGGGACAGCGTGGTGAACAGCAGGGCGGGGGAGCCGATGAAGAACGCCGTGCGGGAGAGCACTGTCCGGCCCTCCGCGCCGAGCACGCCCGTGCGTCCGGTGAGGAAGCCCACGCCGATGATCACCCAGATCACGGCGAAGCCGGAGAGCACCTCGGCCATGCGGACCTCCTCGGCGGCAGGGGGCGGACATGCGTTCGGCCCCGGACCCACGTGGGTCAGGGGCGAACGATGCGGAGAGCGGGCGACGGGAATCGAACCCGCGTATCTTGCTTGGGAAGCAAGCGCTCTACCATTGAGCTACGCCCGCAGGTGCCTCCCCACTGTACACCGCGCCGGCGTCCGGGATGCGCCATGACCGGCATCACGTCCGGGCCGGTCCTGCGCTACGGTGATCCTGTGTTGCTCTCCGACCGTGACATCCGCGCCGAACTCGACGCCGGCCGCGTGGCCCTGGACCCCTATGACCCGGCGTTCGTCCAGCCCGCGTCCATCGACGTGCGCCTGGACCGCTTCTTCCGGCTCTTCGACAACCATCGGTACGCGCACATCGACCCCTCGGTGGAGCAGCCGGAGCTGACCCGCCTGGTGGAGGTCGCCCCGAACGAGGCGTTCGTGCTGCACCCGGGCGAGTTCGTCCTCGGCGCCACCTACGAGCAGGTCACCCTCCCGGACGACATCGCCGCCCGCCTGGAGGGCAAGTCCTCCCTCGGCCGCCTGGGGCTGCTGACCCACTCGACCGCCGGGTTCATCGACCCCGGGTTCTCCGGCCACGTCACCCTCGAGCTGTCCAACACCGCGACCCTGCCGATCAAGCTGTGGCCGGGCATGAAGGTCGGCCAGCTCTGCTTCTTCCGGCTCTCCTCCGCCGCCGAGCACCCGTACGGCTCCGGGCCCTACCTCAACCGCTACCAGGGCCAGCGCGGACCGACCGCGTCGCGCTCGCACCTGAACTTCCACCGCACCGTGATCGAGGGCTGAGCCGAGATGAGCTCCGCCGTGGACCCCGTGCACACCGAGGGAACGACGACGGAGCGCGCCTCCGTCTCCAGGCGACAGGTCGCCGCGTGGGCGGCATGGGACTGGGGCTCGGCCGCCTTCAACGCGGTCATGGTCACCTTCGTCTTCGGCACCTACCTCTCCTCCGCGGCCTTCGGCCCCGATGCCCGCGGCACCGAGTGGCTCTCCCGCGGCATGGCCGTGGCCGGGGTGATCATCGCGCTGACGGCCCCGGTGATGGGACGGCGGGCGGACCAGGGCGGCCGGCGGAAGCTGTGGCTGGCACTGAACACCGCGGTGGTGATCGCCGTGACGGGGCTGAGCTTCTTCGTGGCCCCGACCGAGCAGCACCTGCTGCTCGGCGTGGTCCTGCTCAGCATCGGCACGGTGTTCTTCGAGTTCGCCGAGGTGCAGATCAACGCGATCCTGGTGCAGATCTCCACCAGGGAGACGGTAGGCCGGATCTCGGGCATCGGCTGGGGCGCCGGCTACCTCGGCGGCATCGTGCTGCTGCTGATCGTCTACGTCGGCTTCGTCTCCGGGGACACCGCCTGGTTCGGGATCCCGCAGGACGAGTCCCTCAACATCCGCGCGGTGGCCGTGGTGGCCGCCGTCTGGTTCCTGGTGTTCTCGCTGCCGGTGCTGCTCGCCGTGCCGCGCCCGAAGGCCGCGCAGGCCGAGGGCGCCGGGGCCCCGGCCGAGACCGTGCTGGGCTCCTACCGGGCGCTGTGGGAGCGGCTGCGTCGCCTGTGGCACGAGGACCGGAACACCCTGATGTTCCTGGCCTCCTCGGCCGTCTTCCGGGACGGCGTGGGCGCGGTGTTCGTCTACGGGGCCATCCTGGGCACCACGGTCTTCGGCATCGACGACGCAGACGTGATCATCTTCGCGATCGTGGCGAACGTGGTGGCCGCCGCGGGCGCCTTCGCGGGCGGCTGGCTGGACGACCGGATCGGCCCGCGGGCGGTGATCCTCGGCTCCCTGGCCGCGATGTGCGTCTCCGCCGTGGTGTTGTTCTTCTCCGACGGGCCGCCGGCGTTCTGGATCGGCGGGCTCGTGCTGTGCCTGTTCGTGGGGCCGGTGCAGTCCGCGTCGCGGGCGTTCCTCGGCCGCCTCACCACCCCGCAGACCGCCGGCGAGCTGTTCGGCCTCTACGCGACCACCGGCCGAGCGGTCGGGTTCATCACGCCCGCCCTGTCCTCGGTGGCCCTGGCGATCACCGGGGACCAGCGCTGGATCATCCCGACCATCGTGGTGGTCATGCTCGCCGGCGGACTTTTGTTGCTCAGAGTGAACAACCCCCGACAGCCCGTCGGTGAGGTGCAGACGCATCGCTAGACTGGGGAGGACCCTCGCCTGCTCGCTGACGAAGGGACCCCATGCTCGTCACCCTGATCGCCCTGTTCGCGGTCTCTATGGTGGCGCCCTGGATCTTCCGCTTCACCGGCCGGCAGGGGTTCTACGTGCTCGCCGCGGTGCCCGCGGCCGGCTTCGTCTGGCTCCTGACCCGCCTGCCGGACGTCTTCGCGCTGCAGTCAGCGATCGATGCCGGGGAGCCGGTTCCCGCGCAGGCAGCGGGGCTGGTGCGCGACATCGCCTGGGTCCCGTTCCTGGACGTGTCCCTGAGCTTCCGGCTGGACGCGCTCTCCGCGTTCATGTCCCTGATCGTGCTCGGCGTGGGCGCGCTGGTGCTGGCCTACTGCGCCCGGTACTTCCGCACGCATGAGAAGAAGAACGCCGTCTTCGGCGGCCAGCTGCTGGCCTTCGCCGGCGCGATGTTCGGCCTGGTGACCACGGACGACCTGATGGTGCTCTACACCTTCTGGGAGATCACCTCGGTCCTGTCCTTCCTGCTCATCGGCTATGCGGGACAGCGCATCTTCGCCCGCCGTTCGGCCATCCAGGCGCTGATCGTCACCACCTTCGGCGGCCTCGCCATGCTGGTCGGCCTGCTCATGCTGGGCATCCAGGCCGGCTCGTGGAAGGTCTCCGGCGTCCTGGCGGCGGCCCCCGGGCTGCTCGCCGACCCGGCCCTGCGCGGCTACGCGGAATGGGCCGTCGCCCTCGTGCTGATCGGCGCGCTGACGAAGTCCGCGCAGATCCCGTTCCACTTCTGGCTGCCCGCGGCCATGGCGGCGCCGACGCCGGTCTCGGCCTACCTGCACGCCGCCGCCATGGTGAAGGCCGGGATCTTCCTCGTGGCCCGCCTCGCCCCGGCCTACGCCGGTCTGGTCAGCTGGCAGGTCCTCGTGCTCGGCGTCGGCCTGGCGACCCTCGTGGTGGGCGGCTACCGCGCCCTGCGGCAGACGGACATCAAGCTCGTGCTCGCCTACGGCACCGTCTCCCAGCTCGGCTTCCTCATGGTGGCCAACGGCTTCGGCACCCGGGACGCCGCCATGGCCGGACTCGCGATGCTGATCGCCCACACCCTGTTCAAGGCGCCGCTGTTCATGGTGGTCGGCATCATCGACCATGAGACCGGCACCCGTGACGTGCGGAAGCTCTCCGGCATCGGGCGTCGGCACAAGGTCCTGGCCGGCATGACCGCGGTGGCCGCGGCCTCGATGGCCGGGCTGCCCCCGCTGTTCGGCTTCGTGGCCAAGGAGTCCGTCCTCGAGGCCGCCCACCACACCGCCGAGCACGGCGGCACCGTCTGGGCCTGGACCCCGCTGGTGGTCCTCTCCCTCGGCTCCGTGCTCACCGTGGCCTATACATGCCGCTTCCTCTGGGGCGCCTTCGCCACCAAGCACGAGGAGGGCGAGGACGGTGCCGTCCGCCCGGTCCCCGCGACCGCCTTCCACACCCCGGTCACCGCGCTGGAGATCGGACCGGCCATGGTGCTCACGGTCCTCTGCCTGGCGCTGGCCGTGGTCCCCGGCCCCATCGAGCAGGTCATCACCGCCCACACCGGCGCGGTCGCACCGCTCGACCCTGAACAGAAGCCGGCCTACCTCGCCCTGTGGCACGGGCTGACCCCGATCCTCGCGCTCTCGGCGGCAATCGTCGGCGCCGGACTGCTGCTGGCCTGGCATCGCACCCGCGTCGAGGCGGCCCAGGCCCGCGTCCAGTTCCCCGTGGACGCGGCGAAGACCTACCAGCGGCTCGTCGGCCTGCTGGACGAGGTCGCGGTGTGGGTCACCGGTCGCACCCAGACGGGCTCCCTGAGCGCCTACCTCGGCATCATCCTGACGGTGGCCCTGGCCCTGCCGCTGTTCTTCATGCTCTTCCCGGCAGGGGAGCACGACCGTCACATCGCGACCCTGTGGACGCAGGCGGACCTCGTGGTCGCGGAGGACGCGGCCCAGGCCTTCGTGGTCCTGACGATCGCCGTCGGCACCGTCGGCGCGGTCCGCGCGCACCGACGATTCGTGGCCGCCCTCCTGGTGGCCATCACCGGCTACGGAGCCGCGGCGATCTTCGCGCTCCGCGGTGCCCCGGACCTGGCGATCACCCAGGTCCTGGTGGAGACCATCATCCTCGTCACCCTCGTGCTGGGCCTGCGCACCCTGCCCGCGAGCTGGGACAAGCGCTCGTCCGGGAAGACCCGCCGCGGGCCCCGTCTGGCGATCGCGGTGTCCTTCGCCCTGGTGATGATGTGGGTCGCCGCCACCTCCCTCGCCGCCCGCACCGCCGAGCCCGTCTCCCTGCGCATGCCCGAGCTCGCCTACACGGAGGGCTACGGCACCAACGTGGTGAACGTGATCCTGGTGGACATCCGTGCCTGGGACACGTGGGGGGAGATCACCGTGCTGGCCGCGGCCGCCACCGGCGTCGCCTCGCTGATCTTCCTCCAGCACCGGGACCGCCGCGGACGGTCCCTGTCCGACGTGAAGACCGGCTCGGTGGGGCGCATCACCGCCGAGTCCGCGATGGGCACCGCCGTGCTCTCGACCGTGCGCCGCTTCGCGGTGGACGATTCGTCGGCCTGGCTCGAGGGCGGCCGCACCCTGGCCCCCGAGCGCCGGTCCATCGTGTTCGAGGTCGTCACGCGCCTGATGTTCCACTCGATGGTGCTCTTCTCCCTGTACCTGCTGCTGGCCGGTCACAACACCCCCGGCGGCGGCTTCGCCGGCGGCCTGCTGGCGGGCCTGGCCCTCACCCTGAGGTACCTCGCCGGCGGCCGCTACGAGCTGCAGGCCGCCCTCAAGGTCCCCGCCGGCGTGCTGCTCGGCGCCGGGCTCGCCCTCGCATCGCTGGCGGGCCTGATGCCGCTGTTCTTCGGCGGCCAGGTCCTCCAGTCCGCCTACGTCGAGTTCCACGACCTCTGGCTGCTCGGCGACGTCAAGCTGGTCACGGCCACGGTGTTCGACATCGGCGTGTACCTCGTGGTCGTCGGCCTGGTCGTGGACGTGCTCCGCTCCCTCGGCTCCGAGATCGACCGCCGCGGGGACGAGGCTCGGATCGCGCGGGAGAAGGCGCGGCGCCACCGCAGGCGCCGGCACCACCGCACCGGCGTGTCCCGGCGCCGTCGCCGGCCGGCCGGGCAGCGACGTGCTGGCCGCAGGAAGACCCACCCACACCCCCACGACCGCAGAGGAGGCCGGACGATGATGAGCGTCGACCTGGCACTGCTGGTCGCCATGGGCGTCATGTTCGCCGGCGGCATCTACATGCTGCTCGAGCGCACCCTCACGCGCATCCTGCTCGGCATCATGCTGATCACCAACGCATCCATCATGCTGCTGCTGGTCACCGGCGGCCGCTCCGGCGACGCCCCGATCCGCGTCGAGGGCAAGGACCCGGCGACCTACTCGGACCCCCTGCCGCAGGCGCTCATGCTCACCGCGATCGTGATCGGGTTCGCCGTCACGGCGTTCCTGGTGGCGATGATCTACCGCTCCTGGCTGCTCAGCCGCGAGGACGTGGTGGCGGTGGACCCCGAGGACGTCAAGGTGGCGACCCAGGAGGCCTTCGACGCGGAGGAGGACGCGGAGCTGGAGGAGGAGACCTCCGAGTTCCTGGACGACTCCCTCGACCCGAACGCGGACTACGAGCACACCTCGGAGCGCCGCAGGACCGTGCGGGAGGTCGCGGCCCGCCGCAGCCACCCCGCCGGCAAGGCCGGGGCCGCGAAGCAGGTCAACCGGGGCGTCCCCACCGAGGCCACGGACGGCGACCACCCGGGGGACACCGCGCTCGAGGAGCGTGATCGCCCGTGATCATGCTCGGCTCGACCCCGCTGACGGACCTGGCGCCGCTGGCCGTCCTGCTGCCCGTGCTCGGCGCGGCGCTGACCTTCACCCTGGTGCGCCGGCCGCGGGCGCAGATCACCGTCACCATCCTGACCCTCGCCCTGACGTTGGTGCTCAACATCGGGCTGCTCGCCGTCGTCTGGAAGACCGGCGCCGCCGCCGTGAACATCGGCGCCTGGGCCCCACCGCTCGGCGTCTCCCTGGTGGTGGACCGGCTCTCCGCCCTGATGCTGGTGATCTCCTCGCTGATCACCCTGGCGGTGCTCCTCTACGCCACCGCCCAGGGCGTGGTGGACGAGGACGAGGGCGGCCCCGTCTCGATCTTCCACCCGACCTTCCTGATCCTGGTGGCGGGCGTGTCCAACGCGTTCCTGGCCGGAGACCTGTTCAACCTCTACGTGGGCTTCGAGATCCTGCTGACGGCCTCCTACGTGCTCCTCACGCTCGGCGGCACCGGACAGCGCATCCGGGCCGGCACCACCTACGTGGTGGTGTCCGTGATCTCCTCCGTGGTGTTCCTCGTGGCCATCGCCATGATCTACGCCGCCACCGGCACCGTGAACATGGCGGACCTGGCCGGCAAGCTCGGCCAGCTGCCCACGGACGTGCAGATGGTCCTGCACGTGATGCTGCTGGTGGGCTTCGCCATCAAGGCGGCCGTCTTCCCGCTGTCCTTCTGGCTGCCGGACTCCTATCCCACCGCCCCGGCCCCGGTCACCGCGGTGTTCGCGGGCCTGCTCACCAAGGTGGGCGTCTACGCGCTCATCCGCACGGAGACCCTGCTCTTCCCCGGCGAGCACGTCAACGCGCTGCTGATGATCGTGGCGGCGCTGACCATGGTGGTCGGCATCCTCGGTGCGCTGGCGCAGTCGGACCTGAAGCGAATCCTGTCCTTCACGCTGGTCTCGCACATCGGCTACATGATCTTCGGCCTGGGGCTGGCGTCCCAGCTGGGCCTCGCCGCCACCGTGTTCTACGTGGCGCACCACATCACGGTGCAGACCGGCCTGTTCCTGGTCACGGGGCTGATCGAGAACCGGGCCGGCACGGCCAACATCGACCGGCTCGGCTCCCTGGCGTTCGTCTCGCCCCTGGTGGCCGTGCTGTTCTTCATCCCGGCCATGAACCTCGCCGGCATCCCCCCGTTCTCCGGGTTCTTCGGCAAGATCGGCCTGCTGGCCGGAGGCATCGAGCTGGCGACCCCGCTGGCGTGGGTCCTCGTCGCGGTCTCCGTGGTGGTGTCCCTCATGACCCTGCTCGTCGTGGTCCGTGCCTGGGCTCGCGCGTTCTGGCGCCGCATCGAGGACGTCGAGCATCCCCCGGCCCAGCTCGTCTCCGCATACCAGCGGACCAAGGCCGCAGGCCGCCGGCCGAAGCCGCTCAGCATGGGGCTCGTCCTGCCCACCGCGGGCCTGGTGACGCTCGGCGTGGCGTTCACGGTGTTCGCCGGACCGCTCTACGACCTCTCCGACCGTGCGGCGGAGGACATGATGGACCGCACCCCGTACATCACCGCCGTGCTGGGCGACGCCGCGGCGGAGCAGGCTGCGGAGGACCTCGCCCACGACCCCGCGGAGGAGGGACATGACGGACGCTGACACCGCCGCGGACACCCGCCCCACGGGCATGCGCCGCCTCCTGCCCCAATGGCCCGTCGTCCTCTTCACCGTGCTGCTCTGGTGTGCCCTGTGGCAGGACTTCAGTCCGGGCGTCGTGGTCATGGGGCTCGTGTTCACCGTGCTCGTCAAGGCCCTGTTCCCACTCCCGCCGGTGCAGTTCCCGGGGCGGTTCCACCCCTGGTGGATCCTCGTCTTCACGGCCACGTTCCTCAAGGACGTCGTGGTCGCCTCGATCGCGGTCTCCACCGTGGTGCTGCTGCGCCCACGGTCCTCCCGGCACTCGATCGTGGAGGTGCGCCTGCGCAGCCACGACGACCTGATCGTCACCGTGACCAGCCATGCGCTCGCGCTCGTGCCGGGCTCGATCGTCCTGGACGTGGACCGTTCCACCGCCACCCTGTACCTGCACTGCCTGGACGCCATGGGGCAGGAGCGTCTGGACCGGATCCAGGCGAACGCCCTGGCCGTGGAGGCCCGCGCCATCCGTGCGATCGGCTCGGCGGAAGACCTCGAGCTGGTCCGCCGGTACCCGGACAGCGCCCCGCCCTACGCGGACCTGGACGACCACCGCCGTCATCCCCCGCACATCCACCGTCCGGCCGTCGGGACCGAGGAAGGAGGCCGCCGATGAGCACGCCCCTGTTCGTGGCCGCCGTCGTGGGCGGCGTGATGCTGGCCGTGGGCGCGGCCGGCTCCATCCTGCGCATTGTCCGCGGGCCGTCGCTGCTGGACCGGGCCATCGCCTCGGACGTCCTGCTGGTGGTGCTCTCCGGCGCCCTGATCCTGGACATGGCGGTCAACCGGCACACGAACACCATCGTGCTGGTCGTCCTCGCCTCCATGGTCGGGTTCGTCGGGTCGGTGACCCTCGCCCGCTTCGTGGAGGACAACCGGCCGGACCACTCCCAGGAGGCCGGCGCGCAGATGCGCCCCGATCCCTCCACCGCCGACCGCGCACCCCGCATGCCCGCCGACGCGAAGGAGGACCGCCGTGGCTGACTCCGCCCTGCTCTGGGACACCGTCGCGGCCGTCCTGCTCATCGCCGGCGCGGCGCTGTCCCTGATCGCCGGCGTGGGCCTGACCGTGTTGCCGGACCTGCTCTCCCGCATCCATGCCGCCGCGAAGCCGCAGGTGCTCGGCCTGCTGCTGATGCTCGCCGGGCTGGCGGTCGTGTGGCGTGCCTGGGTGTGGCTGCCGATCCTGGTCTTCGCCTGGCTGCTGCAGATGGTCACGGCCCCGGTCGCGGCCCACCTCGTCGCCCGCGCCGGCTACCGCACCCGTCACGTCAAGCGTGAGCTGCTGTACCGGGACGAGCTCGCCGCGGTCGTCCGCAGCGGCCGGCACAGCGAGCACCCCTCGGACACGGCGCCCCAGCCGGTCGTGCCCGCTGACCGGAGGCCCGCACCGGGCACGTCCTCCCGGGACTGACGTCCCCTGCCCAGCCCCGCCCACGAC
>NZ_JBNFOB010000061.1:0-10210 GCF_057364565.1 Micrococcus sp. LASM2_SD2
CGCCCGCGCAGCTCGAGGCCTCCAAGGCCTTTCGCCAAGGAGGTCATGGCCGCCGCGGGCGTGCCGACCGCCGGTGCGCGCGTGTGCACGAGTGCCGAGCAGGCCGCCGCCGCACTGGACGAGTTCGGCGCCCCGCACGTGGTCAAGGACGACGGCCTCGCCGCCGGCAAGGGTGTGGTGGTCACCGAGGACCGCGCCGAGGCGCTGGCCCACGCCGAGTCCTGCTTCGCGCCGGCGGCTCCGTGGTGATCGAGCAGTTCCTGGACGGCCCCGAGGTCTCCCTCTTCGTGCTCTGCGACGGCGAGGACGCGGTCCCCCTCACCCCGGCCCAGGACTTCAAGCGCATCTGGGACGGGGACGAGGGCCCGAACACCGGCGGCATGGGCGCCTACACCCCGCTGCCGTGGCTGCCCGAGGGCTTCGTGGAGGACGTCATGACGCAGGTGGCCCGTCCGGTGCTGGCCGAGATGGCGAAGCGGGGGACGCCGTTCTCCGGCGTGCTGTACTGCGGCCTGGCGGTGACCGCCCAGGGCGTGCAGGTCATCGAGTTCAACGTCCGCTTCGGCGACCCGGAGACCCAGGCGGTGCTGGCCCGCCTCGAGACCCCGCTCGGTGGTCTTCTGAAGGACGCGGCGCGCGGCGCGCTCGGGGCGGACCGGGTGCTGGCGTGGTCCGACGACGTGGCCGTGGACGTGGTCTTGGCCTCCGCCGGCTACCCGGCCTCCTCCTCCAAGGGTGACGTGATCGGCGGCCTGGAGGCGGCGCGGGCGCTGGACGGCGTGGACCGTGCTGCATGCCGGCACCGGCGTGGGCGACGCCCCGGACGCCGTGGTGACGGCCGGCGGCCGGGTGCTGGCCGTCGTCGGGCGGGGCAAGGACCTGGCCGAGGCGCGGGCACGGGCCTACGCCGGTGTGGAGGCCATCGACTTCGAGGGCGCCCAGTGGCGCACGGACATCGCGCTCAAGGCCGAGCGCGGGGAGATCACGGTGCCGGGCGCTGCGGGTGCGGCGGACGGTGCGGAGCAGGGCCCGGAGAAGGAGGACCGGGCGTGAGCGAGCGCATCGGATTCGCGGGGGCACAGGCCCTGGATCTGCCGGGCTGGCGGCACGTCTACTCCGGCAAGGTCCGCGACCTCTACGAGCCGGCCGACGCCGTGCCGGGGGAGTCGGACACCCTGCTGGTGGTGGCCTCGGACCGCATCAGCGCCTACGACTTCGTGCTGGAGCCGCCGATCCCGGACAAGGGCGCCGTGCTGACGCAGCTGAGCCTGTGGTGGTTCGAGCAGCTCGCCGGGACCGTGGAGAACCACGTGGTGTCCACGGACGTGCCCGAGGCCGTGGCCGGCCGCGCCATGGTGGTCAAGCGCCTGGACATGTTCCCGGTGGAGTGCATCGCCCGCGGCTACCTCACCGGGTCCGGGCTCGCCGAGTACCGGGAGTCCGGGACGGTCACCGGCCTCCCGCTGCCGGAGGGGCTGGTGGACGGCTCGAAGCTGGAGCCGGCGATCTTCACCCCCTCGGCGAAGGCCGAGGTCGGCGAGCACGACGAGAACATCACCTTCGCCCAGATGACCGAGCGCGTGGGGGCCGAGCCGGCCGCACGGCTGCGAGATCTGACCCTGGATGTGTACACGCGTGCCGAGGAGATCGCCCGCGGTGCGGGGATCATCCTCGCGGACACCAAGGTGGAGTTCGGCACGGACCCGGCCACCGGGGCGATCGTCCTGGGCGACGAGGTCCTCACCCCGGACTCCTCCCGCTTCTGGGATGCCGCGGACTACGAGCCCGGGCGGGCGCAGGCGAGCTTCGACAAGCAGTTCGTGCGTGACTGGCTCACCTCGGACGAGTCCGGGTGGGACAGGGCCTCGGGCGAGGTGCCGCCGGCCCTGCCCGCGGACGTCGTGGAGAAGACCCGCGCCCGGTACGTGGAGGCCTACGAGAGGCTCACCGGCCGCACCTTCGCGGTCTGAGCCGCTGCGTTTTCGTTCGTGACATTGGCGGGTCCTGAGGTGCTTTCGTTCGGAGGACCGGGGTGTCCTGCAGCGTTTTCGCTCGCGAAACGGGAGGGCCTGCGCGGCGCTTTCGTGCAGAGAACCGGGGGGGCCGGAACGTTGTCGCGCGGGAGCCCGTCGAGTTCATGGTGTCCGGAAGGGGCCGCATCCGACCCGGGTCGTCATCGCTGCCTGCATCAGTGTCCATCAGGGCCGACGCGACGGTCGGTGACCGAGGCATCAGGGTGAGGTGACAGACGGAGGCGGGTGCCGTCGTCGGGAAGGGGGGCGGACGGCGCGAACCCGGACGGGAACTCGACGTCCTCCCGAACGAAAACGCCCGGCTCAGTCCTGATCGGAGACCAGCGAGTCCTCCCACGCCTTGTGCAGGGCGGCGAAGCGGCCGCCGGCGGCCACGAGCTCGGCGGGGGAGCCGTCCTCCACGATCTGCCCGTCGTGCACCACGAGCACGCGGTCCGCGATGTCCACGGTGGACAGGCGGTGCGCGATGATCAGAGCCGTCCGGTTGCCCAGCAGCCGCTCGAGGCCCTGCTGCACGAGCCGCTCGGACGGCAGGTCCAGGGAGCTGGTGGCCTCGTCCAGGATCAGCACGGCCGGGTCCGCCAGGAAGGCGCGGGCGAAGGACACCAGCTGCCGCTGGCCGGCGGAGAGCCTGCCGCCGCGCTTGGACACGTCCGTGTCATAGCCCTCCGGCAGGTCGAGGATGAACTCGTGCGCCCCCACCGCCCGCGCGGCGGACTGGATCTCCTCCGGGGTGGCGTCCGGGCGGCCCAGGGCGATGTTCTCCGCGATGGACCCGGAGAACAGGAACGCCTCCTGCGTCACCATCACCACGTTGCGCCGCAGATCCGCGGAGGACAGCTGACTCAACTCCACGCCGTCCAGCGTGAGCGAGCCGGAGGTGAGGTCGTAGAACCGGGCGATCAGCTTCACCAGCGTGGACTTGCCGGCGCCGGTCTGCCCGACGACGGCCACCGTCTGTCCGGCGGGCACCGTCAGGTCGAAGCGGCTCAGCACCGTCTTCTCCGGGCCGTACCCGAAGACGGCGTCGGAGAACTCGATGCGGCCGGAGGCCACGCCCTCGCCGGCCTTCGCGGCGCCCGGCAGAAGGGCCGGACGCTCGGCCTCCACCACCGTGGGCTCCTCCTCCAGCAGGCCGGAGACCTTCTCCAGCGCCGCGGTGGCGGACTGCAGCGAGGAGTAGAACATCGCGAGCATCTCCATGGGCTGGAAGACGCGGCGGCCGGCCAGCAGCAGGGCCACCAGCACGCCCACGGCCAGCTGGCCGTCCAGGACGCGGAAGCCGCCGACGATCAGCATGGCCACCACGGTCATGTTGCCGATCGCCACCAGGGCGGTCTGCAGGATGCCGAAGTAGTTCAGGGACTCCACCATGTCGTCGCGGTAGTCCGTGGCCAGGCGTGTGTAGGTCTCGTCATTGGCGCGCTGACGGCGGAAGGCCTGGACGGCACGCATGCCGGTCATGGTCTCCACGAAGTGCACGATCGACTTCGCCGAGCTCACGCGGGAGCGGCGGTACACGTCCTCGGAGGCCTTCTGGTACCAGCGCACCAGGATCAGCACCGGGACGAACGCGATGCAGAGGATGAGGAAGCCGATCGGGTCCAGGATGAGGATCGAGACGGCCGTGAACACCATGAAGACGGTGCCGGAGACCAGCGACGCCACGCCCTGGTCCAGCAGCTCGCGGAGGGTCTCCAGGTCCGAGGTCTGGCGGGAGATCACGCGCCCCGAGGTGTACTTCTCGTGGAAGGACAGGGACAGGCGCTGGGTGTGCCGGAACACGCGCAGGCGCAGGTTCAGCAGCATCCGCTGGGATGCGCGGGCGGTGAGCCACAGATAGCCGCCGAGCAGGCCGCCGGCCAGCAGCGCCGCCCCCACGTAGGCACCGCCCACGAGCAGGAGGGTCGGCAACGGGGAGGTCCCGGCCTCCACGGCGCCGAGCACCTCAGGCAGGCCCCAGTCGATCGCCCACGCGATGAGCAGCGGCAGCGCCGCACGCGCCGCGTTGGACACGATCACCAGAGCCATCACGAGCCCCAGCTGGCCCTTCACGGGGCCGGCGAGCTCGCGCAGCAGCCGCCAGGAGCGGCGGCGGACGTGGCGGCGCTCCTCGGCGGAGTACTCCAGGATGTCCTCGGCGCGGACGCCGCGGACGCGGTCTGCCGCGGTGGACCCGTGGGCCACAGGCGTCGCGGCGGCGTGCTGCGGGGTGTGTTCCGGCGCGGAGCCCTTCCGGATGCTCATGCGCGCGCCTCCTCGGCCTCGGCGTTGCTGATGGTGTCCCGGTAGGCGGCGGAGCGGGCGAGCAGCTCCAGGTGCGTGCCGACGTCCACCACCCGTCCGTCCACCATGACCGCCACACGGTCGGCGAGGGCCACGGTGGAGGGGCGGTGCGCGACCACCAGGGTGGTGGTGTCCTTCAGGACCTCGCGCAGGCGCTGGGTGACGGCCTCTTCGGTGCGCACGTCGAGCGCGGAGAGCGGGTCGTCCAGCACGAGGACGTACGGCTGCGCGGCGATCGCGCGGGCCAGGGCGAGGCGCTGGCGCTGTCCGCCGGAGAGGGACAGGCCCTCCTCGCCGATCTCGGTGTCCAGGCCCTCGGGCAGGGCCCGGGCGAAGCCGGCCTGGGCGGTGTCCAGGGCCAGGTCCAGCAGCTCCTGGGCCCTCGCCTCGTCCGCGAGCACGTCCGCCGGCGCACCGAGCAGCACGTTGGCACGGATCGTGTCCGAGAACAGGGTGGGCTCCTCGAAGGCCACGGCCACGCGGCGGCGCAGCTCCTCGAGCGGGAAGTCGCGGACGTCGACGCCGTCCACCTCCACCCGGCCGGAGGTGGCCTCGTAGAGGCGGGGGACCAGCTGCAGCAGGGTCGACTTGCCGGAGCCGGTGGTCCCCACCAGCGCCATGGTCTCCCCGGGGACGAGTTCCAGGTCCACCCCGCGCAGCAGCGACTCGGTCCCCTCCTTGGCGTCCGGGTAGCGGAACTCCACTCCGCGGAACGCCAGGCCACCGGCCGCCTGCGGCAGCACGGTGATCGCGCCGGAGGGCGGGGCCATCTCGTCCGCGTCCCCGGTCATGCGGGAGGCGCCGAGGGAGGCCGCCTCCTCCGCGTCCGTGCCGGCGGGGGACGTGATGGCCGGACGCACGGAGATCACGTCGATGTGGCGGTCGATCGCGGTCTTGGCGGACAGCGTCATGCCGAGCAGCTGGCCCACGGACTCCACGGGGCGGGCGAGCACAGCGGTGGTGGCGAAGAACGCGGCCAGCGCGCCGACCATCATCTCCCCGGTGGCCACGAGGTACACGCCCCAGGCCAGGCCGACGCCGAGCACCACCTCGGGCAGGGCCACCACCATGGCCACGAAGGAGGCGAGCAGACCGGCCTTGCGGACCTCGGTGTCCTGCAGGGTGGAGGCCTGGGTGCGGAAGCCCTCCAGGGCGGTGCGGCCGCGGCCGAAGGCCTTGAGGATGCGGATGCCGTGGACGGACTCCTCCACGGTGGTGGCCAGGTCGCCGGCCTGGTCCTGGGACAGGCGGGAGACGGTGCGGAAGTCGTTGCGGAAGGAGA
The DNA here is from genome assembly GCF_057364565.1 of Micrococcus sp. LASM2_SD2. NCBI lineage: Bacteria > Bacillati > Actinomycetota > Actinomycetes > Micrococcales > Micrococcaceae > Micrococcus > Micrococcus sp. LASM2_SD2. The sequence goes on from NZ_JBNFOB010000061.1 coordinate 5,602, forward strand.
AGGAGCGCAGGATGATCGGCACGGCCGCCGCCAGATAGAGCAGCGCCAGCTGCCAGGAGAGCGTGAACAGCAGGACCACGCCCACCACGATCACCAACGAGTCCACCACGAACATCACGGACCCGAAGGCGATCCAGCGCCGGACCAGGCCCAGGTCCGCCTGCGCGCGGGAGAGCAGCTGGCCGGAGGGCCAGGCGTCGTGGAAGGAGACGGGCAGGCGCTGCAGCCGGCGGTACAGCCCGATGCGCGCACGGTTCTCCACGTCCGCCGCCGGCGGCAGGATGAACACGCGACGCAGCCACACGAACAGCGCTTCGGCCAGGCCGAGGACCAGCAGCACCACGCCGGCCCACACCACGGAGGGGCGTCCGCCCGAGCCGTCCGCGGAGAACACGGTGTTCACCAGGACCTGGATGACCTGGGGGATGGCGAGGGCGGCGAGACCGGAGAGCAGGGCGGCCAGCAGTCCGCACACCCAGCGCCAGAGGACGCCGTCGAGGTACGGCCGCAGGCCCTGCACGGACTCCCGCAGAGTGCGGGTGGTGGGGGCGGCGCTGGGATTCACGGGGAGAAGTCTACGCGTCCGCCGTGTGCACGCTCCACGGCATGTGGACGGCGCGGCCCGAGGCGGCCGGATTCCCGACGACGGCCGCTCGCCGCGGCCTGTCGCCGTGCCTCAGCCGCGGGGCACCAGGTCCAGGACGACGGCCTCGGGGCGGCAGGCCAGGCGGACGGGCATGGCGGGGGCGGCGCCGATGCCCGCGGAGACCTCGAGCGGCACGGTGCGGTCGGCCGCGGTCCAGGTGGACAGCCCGGAGGCCTGGGAGCGGGGCAGGTCGCAGTTCGTCACCAGAGCTCCGTAGAACGGCAGGCACACCTGGCCGCCGTGGGTATGCCCGGCCAGCACGAGGTCCGCGCCGTCGGCGACCATCGCGTCCAGCACGCGGCGGTAGGGCGCGTGGGTGACGCCGAGGGTGAGCACCCGGTCCCGGGGCGCTCGGGTCGGGGCGGTGAAGCCGTGCCAGTCGTCGAAACCGAGATGGGGGTCGTCCGTGCCTGCGGCGAGCACCTCGACGGCGTTCCCCTCGCCGCCGGCGGTCAGGGTCGCCGAGCGGTTCGTCAGGTCCACCCAGCCGTGGGAGCGGAAACCGGAGAACAGGTCCTCGGTGGGCAGGCGGCGGGGCTGGTGTCTCAGCGGCTTGGAGGGGCCGGCGAAGTAGCGGAAGGGGTTCGCGGGCTTCGGTGCGAAGTAGTCGTTGGAGCCGGGCACGAACACGCCCGGGGCGTCCAGCAGCGGGCCGAGCGCCTCGAAGAGCGGGTCGATCGCGGCACCGGAGGCGATGTTGTCCCCGGTGTTCACCACGAGGTCCGGCTCGAGGTCCGCCAGGGTCCGCAGCCACGCGAGCTTGCGGCGGTGGAAGGGCAGGAGGTGGATGTCGGACAGGTGCAGCACCCGCAGGGGCGAGGCGCCGACCGGCAGCGCAGGCACGATATGGCGGCTCACCCGGTAGGCGCTGGCCTCGGCGAGGCCCCAGGCGGCACCGGCGGCACCGATGCCGACGGCGGCCGCACCGGCGGCCAGGACGGCGTGCAGGGGACGGGCGAGGGCCATCGGCTCAGTCCTCGGACGCGAAGGGCTTCGGGCCCGGACGGTCGATGTCCTCGAAGTAGTAGTCCTTGCCGTGCGGGTGCTTGCCCTCCATGCCGTAGTCCGAGAAGCGGGGGCCGTCCCACTCCGGGAGCTTCCCGGCCTTGTACTCGCGGTGCTCGTTGGCCTGCTCCATGTAGTCCAGCCACATCGGTCCGGAGATCTCGGTGCCGTAGAAGTTGTTGCGCTTGCGGCCGTTGATGGTCTCACCGGCGAGCGTCTTCTGGTTGGTCCAGCGGCCGACCCACGAGGTGGTGGTCAGCTTGTCCGTGTATCCGACGAACCAGGTGGAGGACATGTTGTTGTTGGTTCCGGTCTTGCCCGCGGCCGGGAAGGGGCGGGTGTCGTCCGGGAAGATGTTGTTGTCCGTGATCCCCTGCAGGATCGGCGAGAGCTGGTGCACGTCGTCCTTGTTCAGGACCTGCTTGCACTCCGGCTCCGGCACCGGGTACTCGTTCCCGGCGGTGTCGGTGACCTGAAGCAGCGCCCGCGGCTCGCAGTACATGCCCTCGGCGGCGACGGCGTTGTAGGCGCGGGCCAGGGACATCGGGGCGATCGAGTCCGCGCCGAGCACGAAGGACGGGTTGTCCGGGGCGATCGGCAGGCTGTCGGCGGCGCGGCGCATGCCGAGCTCGGTCATCAGCGAGGTGATGTCGCAGAGGTCCAGGTGGTAGGCGGCCGCCACCGTCGGGGTGTTGACGGACCAGTACAGGCCCTCGTCGAGCCGGTCGCGCTTCTTCAGGCCGCCGATCACGTTGTTCAGGTTCCAGTTCGAGCCGTTCTGGACCACGTAGCCGCCGTCGCGGCAGGAGGCCGCGAAACGCGTGCCGGTGGGGTAGGTGTCCACGCCGGCGTCCACGGTGTCCACCAACTTGCCGCCGTTGCGCATCCAGGTCAGGGCCACGAAGGGCTTGAGGGTCGAGCCGCCCTGGAAGCCCTCGCCGCCGCCCCACTCCTTGTCCACGTTGAAGTTGAGGATGGTCTTGCCCTTCTCCTCCTTCAGCGAGTAGTCCGTGTTCTGGGCCATCGCCTTGATGTCGCCCGTACCCGGCTCGAGGGAGACGAGGGAGGCGCCGACGCCGTCGGACTCGTCGTTCGGGACCTGGCCGGCGATGGACTTCTGCGCCTCCTCCTGCAGCCGAGAGTCCAGGGTGGTGCGGATGGTGAGGCCACCGCGGTCCAACAGGGCCTGGCGGGACTTCACGTCCGGTCCGAAGGCCGGGTTGGCCAGGATCTGGCGCTCCACGTAGTCGCAGAAGTACTTGGCGAAGTCGCCGGAGAGGCAGCCGGTCGGGGGTGCCTCCATCGTGACGTCGATCGGCTGCTCGACCGCGTGGTCGAACTCCTCCTGGGTGATCTTGTCGTTGCGCAGCATGGCGCGCAGCACGGTGTCCCGGCGCTTCTTCGTCCCCTCCGGGTTGCGGACCGGGTGGTACCCGGTGGGGGACTGGACCATGCCGGCCAGGGTGGCGGACTCCCAGATCTCCAGGTCCTTCGCGGACTTGCCGAAGACGTACTGGGAGGCGGCCTCCACGCCGTAGGCGCGGCCGGAGAACAGGACGAGGTTGAGGTAGCCGTTGAGGATCTCGTCCTTGGTCATCTGCTCCTCGACCGCGATCGCGAGCTTCATCTCCTTGACCTTGTCCGAGACCTTCTTCTTGCCGGACAGGGTGAGGCGCGAGTCCCCGCGCAGCACCTGCGCGTTGATGAGCATGTTGTTGACGTACTGCTGCGTCAGGGTGGAGGCGCCCTGCGTCGAGTCGGACGTCGCGTTGTTGACCAGCGCGCGGGCCAGGCCGCGGGCGTCCACGCCGTCGTGCGAGTAGAAGCGCTCGTCCTCGATGGACACGATCGCGTCCTTCATGGACTGGGCGATCTGGTCGAACGGGACGGGGGTGCGGTTCTCCTCGTAGAAGTTGGCGATCAGCTTGCCGTCGGCGGTCACGATCTTGGAGGGCACCGCGATCGGTTCGTCCGGCAGCTCGTCCGGCAGGTCGTCCAGCATGGTGGCGCCGACGTTCGCGCCGGCACCGACGAAGGCGGCGCCGGGCAGCATCAGACCGGCCACGATCAGGCCCGCCAGGACTGCGAGGCCGAGGAATCTCAGCATGCGTCCGACGGGCGTGACGGTGTCAGAGGAGGGGGACTTGCGCGGCGCCATGCCCGGAAGTGTACCGGGAGGGTCTGGGAGGGGAGGGCAGCGGGGACGACCGGTGGGTAGGGTGGCCACCATGACCGAGCAGACTCGTTGGGAATACGCCACCGTCCCCCTTCTCATCCACGCGACCAAGCAGATCCTCGACCAGTGGGGCGAGGACGGTTGGGAGCTCGTCACCGTGATCCCGGGCCCGGAGGGGTCCAATCCGGTGGCCTACCTCAAGCGTCCGAAGGGGGCCTGAGCCGTGGCCGCCGCACAGGCCTCGGGCTGGGGAGAGGGCACCGTCGCCGCATGCCTGGCCGAGCTGGGCATCGAGCGCCCGGACGTCGCCGCCGCGGTGGGCAGCTACCTGCCCGCCCTGCAGGACGGGGACCTGGTGATGACCTCCGGCCAGCTGCCGTTCGTGGCCGGCGTGCTGGAGACCACCGGCAAGGTCGGGGCGGACGTGGACCCGGACACCGCTGCCGCGCTCGCCCGCACCGCGGCGGTCAACGCCGTGGCCGCCGTGCATGAGCTCATCAGTGACCTGGACCGTGTGGAACGTGTGGTCAAGGTCACCGGCTTCGTCTCCTCCGCCCCCGACTTCACGGCACAGCCCGCAGTGGTCAACGGCGCCTCGGACGTCCTCGCCGAGATCTTCGGCGAGGCAGGCCGCCATGCCCGGTCGGCCGTCGGCGTGGCGGTGCTGCCGCTGGACGCGCCGGTCGAGGTGGAGATCACCGTCCGTGTCCGCTGACGGCGGTGGCGCCGCGTCCCCGGACCCGGTCGCCGGGGCGGCACGCGTCGCCTCTCGCCGGGCCCAT
>NZ_JBNFOB010000062.1:0-10185 GCF_057364565.1 Micrococcus sp. LASM2_SD2
TACGTGAAGATGGTGCACAACGGCATCGAGTACGCGGACATGCAGGTCATCGGCGAGGCCTACGACCTGCTCCGCCAGGTCGCCGGCATGGAGCCGGAGGAGCAGGCCCACGACCAGCACGACGTGGTTCCCGCCCTGTCCCTGGGGGCACCGGCGCCCAAGCCGATCTCCGCGGAGGACGTCGACCCCGGACAGGGTGCGCCGGACGACTCCGTCGCCGAGGCCGGGGCGGACGGCACCGGGCGCGGGACCTTCACCACCGTGCGGATCATCCTCGGTGTGGTCCTGCTGCTGCTCGTCATCGCGCTCGTCCTGCTGTTCCTGCTCTGACCAGGCGGCCGGGGGGCATGACGTCCCCGACCGCACCCATGCCGCCGCACCGACCGCTCCGAAGGAGTCCCATGACCGTTCCCGAGATCACCCGTTCCGCACTCCTCGTCGCGGCCCGAGCCGCAGAGGAGAAGTCGGCCGAGGACATCGTCGCCTTCGACGTGGCCGAGCGCCTGGGCCTGACAGACGCCTTCCTCGTCGCCTCGGGTGCCTCCGAGCGGCAGGTGAACGCGATCGTCGACGGCGTGGAGGAAGAGCTCCTCACGCAGGCACAGCTTAAGCCGATCCGCCGCGAAGGCCGCTCCGACGGGCACTGGGTGCTCCTGGACTACGGCCACTTCGTGGTGCACGTCCAGCATGCCGAGGACCGCGAGTTCTATGCGCTCGACCGGCTCTGGAAGGACTCGCCGGCCATCGACCTGGGGCTGGAGGGTCACGGATCCCCGGCCTCGGCCTCCGCGCCGGAGCCCGAGTTCCCCGCAGAGCCCCGCGACCTCTGAGGCGGGTGCCGGTGCGTCTGATCCTGCTCCGTCACGGCGAGACCGACTGGAACGCGGAGGACCGCTACCAGGGCCGCACGGACGTCGACCTGAACGCGACGGGGGAGCGTCAGGCACGTGCCGCGGTGGCCCGCTTCCTCGCGGACGCCCTCGAGTCCGCCGACGGGCTCGTCTGCGTGGCGTCCCCGTTGAAGCGGGCCCGACGCACCGCTCAGATCGCCCTCGAGTCCGCGGTCGGCGACGCGGACCTGGCGCTGGACCCCGAGCTCATGGAGCTGCACGGCGGGGACTGGGAGGGGCTCAGGCTGACCGAGATCGCACAACAGTGGCCCCAGGAGTACACGACCTGGCGCACCGTCCCGGACCTGGATGCCGGGCCGGTGGCCGGTGAGACCCTGCGGGCCGGTGGCCGGCGGGTGCTGACCGCGCTCGGGCTGCACGTCCCGTCGCGCTGGGCCGAGGCGGCCGCGGACACTGTGGAGACCCCCACCCTGCTCGCCGTCGCCCACGGGGCCGTCCTGCGCTCGGCCGTGGGCCAGCTGCTCGGGGCCGAGGGAGAGGAGTTCGCGGCGCTGGAGCGGATCGGCAATGCCCGGGCCGTGGTCTTCGAGGGGGAGTGCGCCGTCGGCGCGCGTGCGGAGGACCGCATCCTCGAGGGCCGCTGGGAGCTGCGCGGCTACAACGTCTGAACAGCCTGCGGCGTCGATTTGGCGAGCTCGACGCCACCGGTGTACGGTAGACGAGTTGCCAGCGCGGCGAACGGAGCGGAAACGCTTCGCGAATCTGCTGAAAACACCCTCATGGGGGTATGGCGCAGTTGGTAGCGCGTCTGCATGGCATGCAGAAGGTCAGGGGTTCGAATCCCCTTACCTCCACCAGAGTGAAGGGCCCGGATCGGACGATCCGGGCCCTTCGTCGTCTCCCGTGCCGTTCGTGCGCCCGCCGGAGGCTCGCTAGGCTGAGGCCATGGACGAGCCCACACCCACCGCCCCGCGTTCCGACGCCGAGGTCCCCGCCTTCCTGGAGGCCCTGGGACTGCCGGGGCTCGTGGATCTCCACGTGCACTTCATGCCCGAGTCCGTCCAACGCAAGGTCTGGGCGTACTTCGATGCCCTGGCGGAGCGCGGACGCCCCGCCTGGCCCGTGCACTACCGCTTCGACGAGGAACGGCGCGTCCAGATCCTGCGGGAGATCGGGGTCACCGCCTACGGCACGCTCAACTACGCGCACCGCCCGGCCATGGCCGCCTGGCTCAACGAGTACTCGCGAGACTTCGCCGTCGTCCACCCGGATGCGATCCACTCGGCGACCTTCTACCCGGAGCCGGAGGCGGACGCCTATGTGGCCGAGGCCCTCGACTTAGGTGCCCGCCTGTTCAAGGTCCACGTGCAGGTGGGTGCGTTCTCGCCCCTGGACGAGCTCCTCGACCCCGTGTGGCGGCGCATCGCCGGGGCAGGGAGACCGGTGGTCATCCACTGCGGCTCCGGCCCGCACCCGGGGGAGTTCACCGGTCCGGAGCGCATCGCCCGGCTGGTGGAGCGGCACCCGGACCTGGTCCTGGTCATCGCGCACGCGGGCCTGCCGGAGTACCGCGAGTTCGCAGACCTCGCACGCACCCGACCGAACGTCTACCTGGACACCACCATGGTCGGCACGGACTACATGCAGTCGATCGCCCCCACCCCGCCGGACTTCACCACGCTGATGGGCGAGCTGGCCGGGAAGGTCGTGCTGGGCACCGACTTCCCGACGATCCCCTACGGCTACCACCACCAGCTGCAGGCGCTGCACGGCTGGGGCCTCGGCGCGGACTGGCTGCGGGAGGTCCTCTGGCATACCCCGGCACGGCTGGTGGGCCTGGCGGGACGGATCGACCGCGGCGTCTGAGCCGGTCTGCCCCCGGCGCCGATTTGCGTCGGCGAGCGCGTGGTGGTTATAGTTCTCTAGTCGTCCGGACGGAATGTCGCCCGGAAGACACCTCATCCTGGGGGTATGGCGCAGTTGGTAGCGCGTCTGCATGGCATGCAGAAGGTCAGGGGTTCGAATCCCCTTACCTCCACCAGAGTGAAGGGCCCGGATCATCTGATCCGGGCCCTTTCTCGTCCCGCGCCGCCTGTCGACCTGGCCCGCACCCTCTCCGCCCAGGCGGCCCACCCGACCACACTCCGGACCGGACCGCTCAGACGCAGGCGAGGCGCCGTCGTCGGGTCCTACGCTGGGCACCACCTGCACCGAGGGGAGCTAACCATGCACCTGCGCCACGCCCGTCCGGAGGACGCCGCCGCGATCGCCGCGATCTACAACCACGCCGTGGAGCACACCACGGCCATCTGGAACGAGGCCACTGTGGACGTAGAGAACCGCGTCGTGTGGATCGCGGACCGCCAGGACGCCGGGTTCCCCGTCCGCGTGACCGTGGACGCACCGGAAGGCAGGGACGGCAAGGTCCTCGGCTACGCCACGTACGGCCCGTGGCGCCCTCACGACGGCTACCGGCACACCGTGGAGCACTCCGTCTACGTCCGGCAGGACCGGCAGGGCGAGGGCCTCGGCGTCCTCCTCATGGAGGACCTCATGGCGCTGGCACGGGCCGCCGGCGTACACGTCATGGTCGCGGGTGTGGAGGCCGGAAACACCGGCTCCGTGCGCCTGCACGAGCGGCTGGGTTTCGCCGCGACCGGGCGGCTGCCGCAGGTCGGCTGCAAGTTCGGCCGGTGGCTGGACCTCGTCTTCCTCCAGAAGGTCCTGGACTCCCGTCCGCTGCCCGACGACGGCCCCGTCGCCTCCGCCTGACGGCTCAGCCCGCGACGGCCTCCTGCAGGATCGCCCACAGCCGCTCGATGTGCTCGCGCTCGGTGCCCAAGGCCCCGACGGACAGACGCACCATCCACCGGCCCTCGAGCGTCGCCAGGGACACGGCCGCCGCCCCGGATGCGTTGACGGCCTGGGCCCAGGCGCGGGTGTGGGCATCGATCTCCTCGGCGTCCGCAGGGTCCTGCGGGTCCAGCCCGGCAGGCACGTGGCGGACGCAGACGGTCTGCAGCGGCGTCGGGGCCACGCGCTCCCAGCCGGCGGCGGCGTCGACCTGCGCGGCCAGCCAGGCGGCGTTGTCCAGGTCCCGGCGCAGGCGGGCCCGCAGGCCCTCGGCGCCCTCCATGCGGAGCAGGAACCAGAGCTTCAGGGCGCGGAAGCGGCGGCCGAGCGGCACGCCCCAGTCTCGGAGGTTCACCACGTCCTCGTCATGGGCGGACTGCAGGTAGGACGGGTGGGTGGCCATGACCTTCTCCAGGAACACGGGGTCCTTGACGAAGAACAGGGAACAGTCGAAGGCCACGCCGAGCCACTTGTGGGCGTTGACCACCACGGAGTCGGCGAGCTCGACGCCCTCCCACATCCAGCGGCATTCGGGAAGGATCATGGCCGAGCCGGCCATGGCGGCGTCCACATGGAACCAGAGGCCCTCGTCCCGGGCGACCCGGCCGATCTCGGCCAGCGGGTCCAGGGCGGTGGTGGCCGTGGTGCCGCACGTGGCCACGACGGCGGCCGGGGTGAACCCGGCGGCACGGTCCTCGGCGACCATGACCCGCAGGGCGTCAGGGTCCATGGCGTAGTCCGCGCGCACCGGCACCTCGCGGATGTGGTCACGCCCGAACCCGGCGAGGAGCATCGCCTTGGGCACGGAGGAGTGGGCGTGGGCGGTGCAGTAGACGGTCATGCGGTCCCGGCCCTGGTCCGTGCCGCCGGCGTGCATGGACAGCCCGCCGGCCCGTTCGCGGGCCTCGATCATGGCCGTCAGCGCACACCCGGATGCGGAGTCCTGCACCACGCCGCGCCAGGTCTCGGACAGGCCGAGCAGACGGCGCATCCAGTCCGTAGTGCGGATCTCCACCTCGGACAGGGCGGGGGAGGACTCCCAGGACAGCCCGAGCACGCCCAGGCCGGTGGAGGCGATGTCGCCGAGCACGGAGGAGAGCTCTGCGTTGGCGGGGAAGAAGTGGAAGAACTCCGGGTGCTGCCACAGGGACAGGCCCGGCAGGACGACCCGGTCCAGGTCGGCCAGGACCTCGGCAGGGTCCTCGGCGGTCTCCGGCGCGGTCTCCGGCAGCCGCGCGGACACCTCTCCCGGCCGCAGCGGGGACATCACCGGGCGCTCGGCGAGGTCCCGCCGATAGTCGGCGATCCAGTCGATCAGGGCGTGACCGTGGATGCGGAACTCCTCAGGTGTCATGCCGCCATTGTGCTCGCCTCCCGACGACGGCCCCCGCCTCGGGCGGGGATGTCCGGTCTCCGGACTACGGCTCCGGCTCGTCCGTCTTCGGCATCGGCACCGTCTTCGTCCTGGGCATGGGCGTCCTCCTGCTCGGCGTGGTGCTGATGCTGTGGATCCGCGTGCGTCACCCGGCCTACTTCCGCGGCGAGACCCTGCCGGTCACCGACTCCACCCGTCCCGTCCCGATCGTCCGGCCCGACGGGGATGGCCCCGCCGCCTGACGGCAGGACACAATGGCTTCCAACCGAGGAGAGGAAATACATCCCATGACCACCCACTCCGGATACCGCGTCCACAACCCGGCCACCGACGAGGTCGTCGAGACCTTCGACTCCCTGCAGGACTCCGAGATCGACGGCGTGCTCGACGCCGCCGTGACCGGCCAGCGCGAGTGGGCCGCCAAGACCATCGAGGAGCGCGGCGAGATCGTGCAGAAGGTGGCGGACCTGTTCGCCGAGCGCAAGGACGAGCTGGCCGCGATCATCGCCGAGGAGATGGGCAAGCGTATCGCCGAGGGCGTCGAGGAGGCCGAGTTCTGCGCGGAGATCTTCGGCTACTTCGTGAAGAACGGCCCCGAGCTGTCCCAGGACCGCCCGATCGAGTCCTTCGCCGGCGGCCGCGCCATGGTCCGCAGCCTGCCGATCGGCGTGCTGCTGGGCATCATGCCGTGGAACTTCCCCTACTACCAGATCGCCCGCTTCGCGGCCCCGAACCTCATGCTCGGCAACGCGATCGTGCTCAAGCACGCGGAGATCTGCCCCCGCTCGGCCCTGGCCGTCCAGAAGATCATGGACGATGCGGGCGTGCCGAAGGGCGTGTACACCAACGTCTTCGCCACCCATGACCAGATCGCCGAGTTCATCGCGGACCCGCGCGTCCAGGGCGTGTCCCTGACCGGCTCCGAGCGCGCCGGTGCGGTGGTGGGAGCCCTGGCCGGCCAGCACCTGAAGAAGGCCGTGCTCGAGCTCGGCGGCTCGGACCCGTACATCATCCTGGACTCGGAGGACGTGGCCGAGGCCGCGGCGACCGCCTGGGGCACCCGCATGTACAACCAGGGCCAGGCCTGCAACTCCAACAAGCGCATGATCGTGGCCGAGGACATCTACGACGAGTTCGTGGCCGAGCTCGTCAGGCTTGCCTCGGCTATGACGCCGGGCGAGCCGTCCTCGGAGGACGACACGGTGTATCTTCCCCTGTCCTCGCGGGGTGCCGCGGAGGGCCTCGCCGAGCAGGTCGCCCGGGCCAAGGCCCAGGGTGCCACCGTGCACGTCGGCGGTGAGCTCACCGACGGCCCCGGCGCGAGGTTCTCCCCGGCCGTCGTCACCGACGTCACGAAGGACATGGACGCCTACCGGGAGGAGCTGTTCGGCCCGGTGGCCGTGGTCTACAAGGTGTCCTCCCCGGAGGAGGCCCTCGAGCTGGCCAACGACACCCCGTTCGGCCTCGGCGGCGCCGTGTTCTCCCAGGACGAGGCGCTGGCCGAGTCGATCGCCTCGCGGCTCGAGGTCGGCATGGCCAACGTCAACACCCCGGCCGGCGAGGGCGCCGAGATCCCGTTCGGCGGCGTGAAGCGCTCGGGCTTCGGCCGCGAGCTGGGCCCGCTCGGCATGGACGAGTTCGTCAACAAGCAGATGTACTACGTGCAGCCCTGAGTCCGGGACACCGGGGCCTGATGGCCCCCGTCTCGACGTCGGCCGCCCCCGCCTTCTCCATGGAAAGGCGCGGCGACGTCGTGCGGCACCCCCGGTGAGCAGGCCACCATGGCAGGTGCCCGGAGCCGCTCAGCCGGTGCCGGGCCGCCCTGCTGCGCCGCAGCCGTCTCCGCGACGCCCGCTGACGCGTCGCGGAGCTCGAGCCAGTCGCCGCACGGGGGATTCGTCCCCGGTGCGGCGGCTGTGCGCCGTCTCCGGCCGGGGGGACGGGCGGGGGACAGGTGGGCCGGGGTGCGGCAGACTGGCCGGATGACTACGTTGCTCTGGCTCCGGGACGACCTGCGCACCCACGACCACGAGGCGCTCACCGCGGCCGTGGCGGACGGGGGAGACGTCGTCGCCCTGTGGATGTGTGAGGAGCCCGCGGAGGCCGACGACGGCGGCCGTCTCGGTCCGCGACCCCTCGGCGCCGCGGTGCGCTGGTGGTACCACCGCAGCCTGGAGGACCTCACCGTCCGCCTGGACGCGCTCGGCGTCCCCCTGGTGTTCGCGGCCGGGGACGCCCGGCGGATCATCCCGGCGCTCGTCGACCGGCTGGGGCGCGGACACGGTCCGCTGGTCCCCGCCGCTACGCCCCCGCGCTCCCGGGCCCTCGACGCCGAGGTCAAGTCCGTGCTGGGGGCGGCCGGGGTCCAGGCGCACAGCCACGCCGGCGCGCTGCTCACCGAGCCGTGGACCGTCACCACCGGCGCCGGCGGGAACTACCGCGTCTTCACGCCCTTCCACCGTGCGGCCGCGCAGATCCCGGTGGGCACCCCGCTGCCCGTGCCGGAGCCCGTGGGCGGCCCGTCGGACCGCCTCCGCGAGACGCTCGCTGGTCTCCACGACGACGGCTCCCTCGCCTCGCTGACGGATCTCGCCCTCCTGGACACCTCGCCGCCGTGGTGGGCGGACACGGTGGCCGAGCACTGGACGCCGGGGGAGTCGGCGGCCCTGGAGGACCTGGACGCGATCGAGGTGGGCGTCGGCGGCTACGCGGAGTCCCGGGACGTGCCCGGGGACCGGGAGTCGACCTCACGGCTGTCCCCGCGTCTGCGGTCAGGCGAGGTCTCGCCCCGGCAGGTCCTCGCCGCGGCCGAGACTGCGACGTGGTGGACGAGGACCGTGCGGCCTTCATCCGGCAGCTCTACTGGCGCGACTTCGCCTGGTCCCTGACCTACCACCACCCGGACCTGGACCGGACGCCCCTGCGCCCCGAGTTCCGGCTGTTCCCCTTCACCCCGGACGAGGACGCCCGCCGTGCCTGGGAGCAGGGCAGCACCGGCATCCGCCTCGTGGACGCCGGCATGCGTCAGCTCTGGGAGACCGGCTGGATGCACAACCGCGTGCGGATGGCCGCGGCCTCGCTGCTGGTGAAGAACCTCCTGCAGCGCTGGCAGGACGGCGAGGCCTGGTTCTGGGACACGCTGGTGGACGCGGACGAGGCGAACAACCCGGTCTCCTGGCAGTGGGTGGCCGGCTGCGGTGCCGACGCCTCTCCGTACTTCCGGATCTTCAACCCGGATACCCAGGCCGAGAAGTTCGACCCCGAGGGGACCTTCGTGACCCGGTGGGTGCCGGAGGCGGACGCGCCGCTCTCCGGATACCCGGAGCCGATCGTGGACCTCAAGGAAACGCGGGCCGAGGCGCTCGCCGCCCTCGCGGAGATGAAGGAGCGTGCCGCGGCACAGGGGCTGCGCTGACCCGTTCCGCACGGACCGGCCAGGCCCGCACTAGGGTGAGTCCATGTCCACGGATCTGCTCTCCCGCGCCGAGGCCGTCGGCGTCGCCTGGCCGCTGACCACAGAGCGGCTGGTCCTGCGCCCCTTCACGGCCGAGGACGCCGAGGCAGTGTGGAGCTGGTGGGGCCTGCCCAAGACCACGGACTGGACGGGCAGCCGCTACGACTCCGCCGCCGAGCTCGCCGACGCCTGGCTCGGAGGCCGGGCCCACCTCGTGGTGCTGGCCGAGGGGATCCCGGTCGGGGACGTGTGCGTGACCCTGCAGGACGCCTGGGCGCAGCAGGGTGCGGACAGGTCGCTCTCGACCGATGCGCAGGCCGAGCTCGGGTGGAACCTCCACCCGGACCGGCAGGGCCGCGGCTACGCCACCGAGGCTGTGCGTGCGGTGATGGGCCTGTGCTTCGGCCTGCTGGGCATCCGCCGGATCGAGGCGGGCGCCTTCGCGGACAACGCGCCGTCCGTGGCGCTGATGGAGCGGCTCGGGATGCGCCGGGAGAAGTACTGCGTGAAGGAGTCCCTGCACCGCACCCGCGGCTGGCTGGACGGCGTGGGCTACGCGATCCTGGCCGAGGAGTTCACCGGCTGAGGCGGGGGCGGAGGGTGCCGCCGCCCTCAGGCGGCGGACCGCTCAGGCGCGCTTGAACGGCGGGCGCACCGCTCCCTCGTAGGTGTTCCCGGTGTCGTAGGACTCCAGCGTGACGATCTCCACGGTCTTGCCCGTCTCGGGGGAGTGCAGGATCTTGCCGTCGCCGACGTACACGGCCACGTGGCGGATGCTCTCCGGCCGGGCCTTGAAGTGGAAGAACAGCAGGTCTCCGGGCTGCAGGTCCTCGAGCTCCACGGCCGGGAAGCCGGACTCGCGCATCTGTGGGCCGGAGTCGCGGGGCAGCTCCACGCCGTGGTGGCGGAAGATGCTGTAGGTGAAGCCGGAGCAGTCGAATCCGTAGGAGGTCACGCCGGCCCACAGGTACGGCAGCCCGAGGAAGCGCTTGCCGGTGGCGATGACCTCGTCCGCGGTGGGCTGCGGGAGCGTCTCGCCGCGGCGCAGGATCTTCACGGCGTCGGCGGAGAGCCAGCCGTCCTCGGCGTCGGGGAGGGCCACGCGCACGGCGCCGTCCTTCTCATCGAGCAACGGCAGGCGGGTCTCGAAGGACACGGCGAGCAGGTCCTCGCCGCCGGACAGCTGGGTGCGGACCACGGCGCGGTCGGCGCTGACGATAGCGGTGTCCGCGTGCTCGGCCACGTGGGAGAAGCGCTCGTCGTGCACGAGCTGCACGGCGGGGACCCAGCCGACCATGCCGCGGGGGTCGTCCCCCGGGTCCGGCTGGTCCAGGAAGGCGACCTTCGCCCAGTCGCCGTGGACCTCGTCCACCTCCACCGGGGAGCCCACGGCGGCCTGGGAGTCGATCTTGCCCAGCAGCCACTTGCGGCCCGCGGCGTCGCCCATCCGGGCGTTCCATCCGGCCAGGTCGACGGGGCGGCCGAGGGAGGGCTCGTCCACGCCCTCGCGGGGGGCGTTCGGATCGATCCACATCGTGGCCGCGGTGACGGCGACGACGGCCCGGTCGCCCTCCTCGATCGCCCGCGCCGGGGCGGAACGTCGGGGCCTCGGACGTCGCGGGGTTCGCGCTGGAGGGGGACGCCGTCGGCGC